>NZ_JBEYSL010000407.1:0-6191 GCF_040642735.1 Micromonospora sp. NPDC047753
CCTCGTCCCGCTGGCGTTCTTCTTCGACATCTCGCTCATCCTGTTCAAGACCGGGTCGATGAGCCCCACCATCCCGGCCGGGTCACTGGCCGTGGCCGGGCGGGCCAGCCCCGTCCCGGGACAGCCCGGCGCCCGCAACCCCCGCTAGATCGTGCTGGATCCAGGAAAGAGGCCCCTCCCAACGCAACGAGGCCACTACATCCAGGAACGAGCACGATCATGGGGGGCGACCGCCCATCAGCGGGGCGAGCGAGGACAGCCAGCGTGCCCTGGGTGCCCCCTCCGGCCCGGCAGCGAGCGAGCGACGGCGCTCAGGTGCTGGGCTTCGCTCCCGCGCCGTCGCCGGCCTTCGTGTCCTTGTCCAGGGCGGCCAGAATCGCCTCGGCGGTGCGCCGCCCCACCCCAGGCACCTCGGTGATCTCGTCGACCGTTGCTGCCGAGAGGCGCTTGAGCGAGCCGAAGTGCCGCAGCAGCGCCTTGCGACGCACCTCGCCCAGGCCGGGTACGTGGTCCAGCGCTGACTCGGTCATCCGCTTGGACCGGCGCTGCCGGTGGAAGGTGATGGCGAACCGGTGGGCCTCGTCACGCACCCGTTGCAGCAGGTAGAGCCCTTCCGAGGTGCGCGGGAGGATGACCGGGAACTCGTCGTCCGGCAGCCACACCTCTTCCAGCCGCTTGGCCAGCCCGCACAGGGCCACGTCGTCGATGCCGAGGTCGGCGAGGGCCTGCGCGGCGGCGGCGACCTGCGGGGCGCCGCCGTCGACGACCACCAACTGTGGCGGGTACGCGAATTTCCGTGGCCTGCCGGTGGTCGGATCGATCAGGACGCCGACCTGGGGCTCGACCGCGTCCTGGGGGGCGGCCGAGTCGTCGGCCGACTCCACGCCCACCTCACCCGTCTCGGCCCTGGCGTCCAGGTAGCGGGCGAAGCGGCGACGGAGCACCTCGGACATCGCGGAGAGGTCGTCGGTGGCACCCCGGACGATGAACCGCCGGTACTCGCTCTTGCGGGGCAACCCGTCCTCGAAGACCACCATGCTGGCGACCACGTCGGTGCCCTGGATCTGGGAGATGTCGAAGCACTCGATGCGCAGCGGCGACGTGCTCATGCCCAGCGCCTCGCTGATCTCGTCCAGTGCCTTGCCCCGGGTGGTCAGGTCACCGGAGCGCTTGAGCTTGTGCCGGGCCAGCGCGTCCTTGGCGTTGCGCTCCACCGTCTCCATCAGTGAGCGTTTGTCGCCACGCTGCGGCACCCGCAGCGACACCCGACTGCCCCGGTGGTTGGAGAGCCACTCGGCCAGCGCGTCGGCGTCCGCGGGCAGCTCGGGGACCAGTAGTTCCCGAGGCACGTCGGCTTCGCCGTGCTCGCCGCCGTACACCTGGGTGCAGAAGTGGTGCACCAGGTCCCCGGTGGTCAGCTCCTCGGTCTTCTCCACCACCCAACCGCGCTGGCCGCGGACCCGGCCGTCGCGGACGTGGAAGACCTGTACAGCCGCCTCGAGCGGGTCGTCGGCGAACGCGACGACGTCCGCGTCGGTGCCGTCGCCGAGCACCACGGTCTGCTTCTCCATGGCCCGGCGCAGTGCGGCCACGTCGTCGCGCAGGCGGGCGGCCCGCTCGAACTCCAGTTGCTCGCTCGCCTCGGTCATCTCACGTTCGATCTTGCGGACCATGGTGTCGGTGCGCCCGGCCATGAAGTCGCAGAACCCGTCGACGATGGCCCGGTGTTCGTCGGCGGAGACGGTGCCCACGCACGGCGCCGAGCACTTGCCGATGTAGCCCAGCAGGCAGGGGCGACCGACCTGGCCGGCCCGCTTGAACACCCCGGCGGAACACGTGCGCGCGGGGAACACGCGCAGCAGCAGGTCGAGGGTCTCCCGGATGGCCCAGGCATGCGAATAGGGACCGAAGTAACGCACGCCCTTGCGCTTGGCGCCGCGCATCACCTGCAGCCGGGGGTACTCCTCGTCGAGGGTGACAGCAAGATAGGGGTATGACTTGTCGTCGCGGTAGCGGACGTTGAACCGCGGGTCGTACTGCTTGATCCAGGTGAACTCCTGCTGGAGCGCCTCGACCTCGGTGCCGACGGTGATCCAGTCCACCGACTCGGCGGTGGTGACCATCTGTCGGGTGCGCTCGTGCAGGTTCCAGACGTCGCCGAAGTAGGAGTTGAGTCGGCTGCGCAGATTTCGCGCCTTGCCGACGTAGATCACCCGGCCGGTGCCGTCGCGAAAGCGGTAGACCCCTGGTAGCTCCGGGATGGTGCCGGGTGCGGGGCGGTAGGTCGAGGGGTCAGCCACACCAACAAGCCTAGTCCGCAGCACCGACAGCCCACCGCAGGCGTGATCCACTCGGCACCCCGGAAGTCGGGGTGTCGGCACACCGCTGACAACCCCGACTTCCCGAACGCGGATCGATCCTGCGACGCCGGGCGACCGGCCGGTCAAGGTGCGGCCCGGGCCAGCCCACCGGCCCCGCGTCGGATCAGGCCAGCGAGATCTGGTCGCCGGTGACCTTGATCTCCTTGGGCGGCAGCGGCTTGGTGGCCGGGCCGGCCTTCACCGAGCCGTCCTCGATCGAGAACTTGCTGTTGTGGCAGGTGCAGTTGATGGTGCCGCCGTCGACGTTCGTCACCGGGCAGTTCTGGTGCGTACAGATCGGGCTGAAGCCTTTGAACTGGCCGGCCGTGGGCTGGGTGATGACCACGCCCTGGGCGGCGAGGACCTTGCCGCCGCCGACCGGGATGTCGGCGGTGGTGGCCAGCGACTGGGCATCCTGCCGGTCACCGCCGCCAGCGTCGCCGGTGCTGGGTACGGCAGGGCCACCGCTTGTGGGCGCACCGCTGCTGCTGCCGCCGTCGTCGTCACTGCCGCAGGCAGCCAGGACGACGGCCGCGCCGACCGCCCCGACGCCGGTGAGCAGGTTACGACGTGTCTGCGTACCTGGTCCGGTCAGCGCTTGATCGTCACTCATGCCTCGCCTCTCTCTAGCCCGCTGCCGGTCGAAAGCCGGCCACACTTCTCCACACGGGCAACTGTGCCGGATGGTTCAGCACGGCATCCGCTCGACCCGACAAATGGGGTGGGGCAGGTCGTCATCCGACCCGCCCCACCCCATCAGCACGCGTCGAGAGGTCAGCGCGCGGCGGCCGGCACCTTGCGGCTGGCCCGCGCCTTGGTCACGCCGTTGGCCTTGGCGGCCCGGGTGGTGGCGGCAGCCGCACCCTTGGCCTTGCCGTCGAGCTTGAGCACCTGGCGCAGGAACTCGCCGGTGTGGCTCTCGGCCACCTCGGCGACCTCCTCGGGGGTGCCGGTGGCGAGCACTGTGCCGCCACGGTGGCCACCCTCGGGACCCATGTCGATCAGCCAGTCCGCGGTCTTGATCACGTCGAGGTTGTGCTCGATCGTGATCACCGTGTTGCCCTTGTCGACCAGCCCTTCCAGCACCATCAGGAGCTTGCGGATGTCCTCGAAGTGCAGACCGGTGGTCGGCTCGTCGAGCACGTAGACCGTCCGCCCGGTGGAGCGCTTCTGCAGCTCGGAGGCGAGCTTGACCCGCTGCGCCTCACCGCCGGAGAGGGTCGGCGCCGGCTGACCGAGGCGGACGTAGCCCAGGCCGACGTCGACCAGGGTCTTCAGGTGCCGGTGGATGGCCGGGATCGCGGAGAAGAACTCGGCGGCCTCCTCGATCGGCATCTCCAGCACGTCCGAGACGGTCTTGCCCTTGTAGTGCACCTCCAGGGTCTCCCGGTTGTACCGGGCGCCCTTGCAGACCTCGCAGGGGACGTACACGTCGGGGAGGAAGTTCATCTCGATCTTGATCGTGCCGTCACCCGAGCACGCCTCGCAGCGCCCGCCCTTGACGTTGAAGGAGAACCGACCCGGGCCGTACCCGCGCACCTTCGCCTCGGTCGTCTCGGCGAAGAGCTTGCGGACGTGGTCCCAGACGCCGGTGTAGGTGGCCGGGTTGGAGCGCGGCGTGCGGCCGATCGGCGACTGGTCCACGCCGACGACCTTGTCCACGTGCTCCAGCCCGGAGACGCGGGTGTGCCGGCCGGGCACCAGCCGGGCGCCGTTGATCTGGTTGGCCAGCACCGCGTACAGGATGTCGTTGACCAGCGTCGACTTGCCCGAGCCGCTGACCCCGGTGACAGCGATCAGCTGGCCCAGCGGGAACGAGACGGTCAGGTTGCGCAGGTTGTGCTCCCGCGCGCCGTGCACCACCAGCTCGCGGGCCGGGTCCTGCGGGCGGCGGCCCGTCGGCGTCGGGATCGACCGCCGACCGGACAGGTACGCCCCGGTGATCGACTCCTTGTTCTTCAGCAGCGCCGGCACCGAGCCGCTGTGCACGATCTTGCCGCCGTGCTCACCCGCGCCGGGCCCGATGTCGACGATCCAGTCGGCGGTGCGGATGGTGTCCTCGTCGTGCTCCACCACGATCAGCGTGTTGCCGAGCCCACGCAGCCGGATCAAGGTCTCGATCAGCCGGTGGTTGTCGCGCTGGTGCAGCCCGATCGACGGTTCGTCGAGCACGTAGAGCACACCCACCAGGCCGGAGCCGATCTGGGTGGCCAGCCGGATGCGCTGTGCCTCGCCGCCGGAGAGCGTGCCGGCCGGGCGGTCCAGGGAGAGGTAGTCCAGGCCGACGTCGAGCAGGAACCGCAGCCGGGCGTTGATCTCCTTGAGGACCCGCTCGGCGATCATCTTCTGCCGGTCGGTCAGCTCGATGCCGGCGAGCAGGTCGGCGCACTCCCCCACGGACAGGTTGCAGACCTCGGCGATGCTCTTGCCGGCCAACGTGACCGCGAGGACTTCGGGCTTGAGCCGGGCACCGCCGCACGCCGCGCACGGCACGTCGCGCATGTAGCCCTCGTACTTGTCGCGGGACCACTCGGACTCGGTGTCGGAGTGCCGGCGCTCGATCCACTGCACCACGCCCTCGAAGCCGGTGTAGTAGGAGCGCTCGCGGCCGTACTTGTTGCGGTAGCGCACGTGAACCTGGTCGTCGGAGCCGTGCAGGATCGTCTTCTGCGCGCGCGCCGGCAACGCCCGCCACGGGGTGTCGATGTCGAAGTGCTGGGCCTCGCCGAGCGCCTCGAGCAGGCGCAGGAAGTATTCCAGGTTGTGCCCGGTGGACCAGGGCTGGATGGCGCCCTCACGCAGGCTGCGCTCCGGGTCGGGGACCAGCAGCTCCGGGTCGACCTCCTTCTTGGTGCCGAGGCCGGTGCACTCCGGGCAGGCGCCGTAGGGCGCGTTGAAGGAGAAGACCCGAGGCTCGAGATCCTCGATGGCGAGCGGGTGGTCGTTGGGGCAGGCCAGGTGCTCGGAGTAGCGGCGCTCGCGGTCCGGGTCGTCCTCGGGAAGGTCGACGAAGTCGAGCAGGACCAGGCCGCTGGACAGGCCCAGTGCGGCCTCGACCGAGTCGGTGAGCCGCTGCTTGGCGCTCGGCTTGACGGTGAGCCGGTCGATCACCACCTCGATGGTGTGCTTCTCCTGCTTCTTGAGCTTCGGCGGCTCGGTCAGCGGGTGAACCACGCCGTCGACCCGGGCCCGGGCGTAGCCCTTGGCCTGCAGCTCGGCGAAGAGGTCGACATATTCGCCCTTGCGGCCACGGATCACCGGTGCGAGCACCATGAACTTGGTGCCCTCGGCCATGGCGAGGACCCGGTCGACGATCTGCTGCGGGCTCTGCCGGGAGATGCGCTCACCACAGACCGGGCAGTGCGGCTCACCGATGCGGGCGTAGAGCAGACGCAGGTAGTCGTAGACCTCGGTGATGGTGCCGACCGTTGAGCGCGGGTTGCGCGAGGTGGATTTCTGGTCGATCGAGACGGCCGGGCTCAGGCCCTCGATGAAGTCGACGTCTGGCTTGTCCATCTGGCCGAGGAACTGCCGGGCGTACGACGAGAGCGACTCGACGTAGCGGCGCTGCCCCTCGGCGAAGATCGTGTCGAAGGCCAGGCTCGACTTGCCCGACCCGGACAGCCCGGTGAACACGATGAGCGCGTCCCGGGGCAGGTCGAGACTGACGTCACGCAGGTTGTGCTCGCGCGCGCCACGGATGATCAGTCGGTCGGCCACGGTGCGTGTACTCCCGGGTTCGGGGCCCAGTCGGCCAACTCCCGCTTGGAGTAGTGGTAGCCGAACTTCTCGTGGATGTCCTTGCTGGTCCACTTGTCGCTGTGCCCGTGG
>NZ_JBEYSL010000408.1:0-6154 GCF_040642735.1 Micromonospora sp. NPDC047753
CACCCGGTCCGTCCGTCCTGTCACCGTCCGCACGTGACCACCTCCTCGCTCAAGTCGCTCATCAGGCCCGCCCAGCGGAGAGGTTGCTGGTTCGATACCAGCACCAACCACCCTCAGTTCCATGATTCAGAGGCCGTAACCCGGGATCGCAGGCGGTCGACGGCGGTGACGGCCTCAGTAGGATGCTGAGATGTCTCGGCCGGTGATCTTCGACCTCTTCCATACCCTGGTACACGGTGCCGATGACGAGCGTGACCGGGTCGTTGGCGAGATGGCGCTCGTGGTCGGGGTGGCTCCGGCCGCGCTGGTCGCCGCCTATCACGCCACCTGGCGTGACCGGCTGGTCCGGTGGGACGTGGAGGAAACCGTCCGCATTCTTGCCGGACGCCTCGGCGGCACGCCAACCGACGAACAGGTGGAACGGGCCGGTGAACATCGCCGTGCGCTCGCGCGCCGGGTGTTGGGCGCTGTCTCGACGGCCACCCTGGATGTGCTCGACGCGCTGCGCGACGGCGGGCATCCACTGGCCCTCATCAGCAACGCCACCTCCGAGACCGCCGAGGCATGGCCGCAGAGCCCGCTCGCCCGCCGCTTCGACGTCGCGGTCTTCTCGTGCGGAGTCGGGCTTGCCAAGCCCGACCCGGCGATCTACCGGATCGCCGCCGAGCGCCTGGGCGTCGCGCCGGCTGAGTGCGTCTTCGTCGGTGACGGCGCGGACGGCGAACTGGCCGGCGCGGCAGCGGTCGGCATGACCGTGCTTCGTACGACTGAGCACAACGACACCGACCCAAGCTGGGGCGGACGCGCGTTCGCCAACCTTGGCGACCTGCCGACCCTGCTGAGCGATTCGGCCGTGCTGTCTTCCGCTTCGACGCCTGACGGTCGGCTTGGATGACCACCTCAGAGAGTCAGACGCCCCCGCCAACCGAAGTCAGCGGGGACGCACCGTTCGCAGCCGAATGAGGCTACTGCTCGGCGCCGACGAGGCTGGGCGAGTCGCCCTCTCCCGATACCTTCGCACTCACCAGTGAGGTGAGCACTGACAGCACCGCCGCACCGGACGCGATGCCACCGGCCGCTGCCCAGTCCGCCTGCCAGGCGTTGAACACGACGTCAGCGCCCCAGTAGAGCAGCAAGCCCTGTGCGGCGCTCTTCACCGCCCGCTCGGCGGTGGCCTTCCAGAACCTCGTGGTGAACATGTTGATACCTCCAGGGGTAGGTTCATCGGACGATCCATATGTCAAGAATGCCTGGTCAGGGGCGGTTAGTGCTTGCCGCGCTGTTCGGGCCGCCAGCGGGTACGGCACCGGCAGCGACCAGAACGCGATCCAGGTGCAAGACGAGAGCACCCGGTTCAGGGCAGGCGCGTTGAAGCGCAGCAGGGCGTGGGAGTGCACGGCTGCCCGGGCGTTGCACTCCTGCGATTTCGCGTGGGACACCCGCACCGGCTGCGCCCGGGCCTCCACCTCCTAGACCACCGGGGTTCACGGTCGGTAGCCGGCGCCTGGGCCGTTCGGGCCGTCACCGGGTCGTCAGACGGCGACCAACGACGAGTCGACCAGTACGCCGGATGCTCCTGAGGCCGTAGCGTGCCGGACATGGATGAGGAAGTCGTTCTTCGTCTGGACCGACCGGCAGCCACGGCGAATCGCCGACCTGATCTACAACGTCGGCGTGGACACCGGCCGGCGTGCTGCACCGCCGGTTCCTCGGATGGACCAGGGAGGCCGACCAAGCCGTGCCAACAGCACAGCAGCCAAGTACAGCAACGGCGCCAGCCGAACCGAGCCACCAGGCCGTTGACCTTGCATCAAGCCCGACCCGGCCTCTTCGCGGAGAGTGCACTCCGAAGAGGGGGCGGTAGCCGTTGTGCTCGGGTGCGGATGGGGCCGCGACTAGGGCGCTCACCGCCGCCAGTTGTAGGGCGTCGTCGTCGACACCTTGACCAGACCGGAGCGTTCGAGGATCGGGCGTGAATACTCGGTCGAGTCGCTGTTCATGAGTGTCTTGCCCCTGTCGAGTGCTGAGCGGGCCCGCGCTGCGGTCAACGCGCGGTAGATCCCACGGTCACGCCATTCCTCACGGGTCGCGCCGCCCCAGATCCCGGCGAAGTCGGTCCCGTGCACCGGCTCCAACCGCCCGGCGCTGACGATCCGTCCGCCAGCCTCGGCGACCCACAACTCCATTCCGTCATGGCGGGCCAGGCGGCGCAGGAGGGCGTTCGCCATGTCGTCGCTCACCGGTTCCCGAAGGCTTCGTCCTGCATCGCAGTCATCGCGCGGACGTCTGCCTCCTCGCTGATCCGACGCAGTGTCACGCCGTCGGGCAGCGGAACGTCGACGGCGAGTAGCCGCGCCTCGCCGAGCATGATCGACTCAGGCTCATCTGCTGTGAACCCGTTCTCCAGCAACGCCTCGTGCAATCCTGGCGCGTGGTCGTGCCCACGGGTCTTCCACTTGACCCGGTCGATCTCAGGGTTCGCCACGTAGTGAGCGAGCGCCTCTGGGACGAGCCGCCGGATGGTGTCGACGTCCGCCCCGCCCAGATCGCGGTAGGTGACAAAACCGCGGCCGCCCGCGAAGGTCACGAGACGCAGTGGCCCGTGTCGGGTGACCGAGACCGCGCTCGGCGTCTCGGCGTCAGTCCGAAGCTGTTCGTCGTAGGCCGCAAGCAGTCGAACCGAATTGATCATGACCGTACGCTGCGGCAGCGGGGCCAGAGGTGCAACTGGTTTTCGAACCAACCCCACGACCCTGGCCTGCCGCGCTCCCGTGCCGCGATCAGCACTAGGGCAGGTTACTTACGCACCTTGAGGTGCCTACTTCCTGATAGAGAGCAACCCTGTCATCGTGGAGAAGCACCCGGTCAGGTAGCAGGATTACCTGCCTTTACGAGAACGGAGCTATGACATGTCGAATGCTTCTCTGCCTGGTGGTAAGTGGAAGCTGGGGGACTCGACGGTGACCCGGTTCGGTTACGGCGCCATGCAATTGGCCGGCCCCTGGGTCATGGGACCCCCCGCCGACCATGACGGCGCTGTGGCTGTACTGCGCGAGGTGGTCGAGCTCGGCATCACCCACATCGACACCAGCGGCGCCTACGGACCGCGAGTGACCAACGAGCTGATCCGAGAGGCGCTGCACCCCTACCCGGAGGGGCTGTTCATAGCCACCAAGGTCGGAGCTGTCCGCGATGCTCAGGGCGGTTGGCCCGTCGCCCGGCGGCCCGAAGACCTCCGTAAGCAGGTCCACGAGGACCTCGAGGTCCTCGGTGTCGAGACCCTTGACCTGGTGAACATGCGTATGGGTAATGCCGAAGGTCCCCAGCCCGGATCGCTGGCCGAGGCGTTCGGCACCCTCGTCGAACTGCAGCAGGAAGGCCTGATCCGTCACCTGGGCGTCAGCAACGTCACCGCCGAGCAGGTCGTCGAGGCGCAGGCCATCGCGCCGATCGTGGGCGTGCAGAACATGTACAACCTCGCTCACCGCTACGACGACGAACTCGTCGACCGGCTCGCGGCCGAGAACATCGCGTACGTGCCGTTCTTCCCGCTGGGCGGCTTCTCACCGCTGCAGTCCGAGGCGCTCTCGGCGGTGGCGGCGCGGCTGCAGAGCACGCCCATGTCCGTCGCGCTTGCCTGGCTGCTGCAGAGATCGCCCAACATTCTCCTGATCGCGGGCACCTCGAAGGTCGCCCACCTGCGGGACAACATTGCGGGCGCGGGCCTTTCCCTGTCCGCCGAGGACCTCGCCGAACTGGATCGGATCAGCCGATGAAGAAGATGCGTCTCTGGCTAACCACCGCCGCGACGGCAATCGCCCTCGCCGCCGGGATGAACGCCTCAGCTCCCTCCCCGGCCGCGGCCCACACGAGCGCTCCGCGTCACAGCTCAATGGATGTGCGCGTGGCCGTCGGCGTCGACGGGCTGTCCTCGGCGACCATCCACGCCGAGCAGTACGCCCCCGTCCGGCACGCACGCGGCGTGCAAGTGTTCATCCCAGGAGTCACCTACGACCACCGCTACTTCGACCTGCGGACCAAGGCCGGCACCGTTTCCCAGGCCCAGCAGGCCGCTCGCGACGGATGGGTGGCCATCGCCCTGGACCGCATCGGCACCGGCCGGTCCACCAAACCCGCTGCCGAGTCCGTCACCACCGTGGCACACGTCGCGTCGATCGATCACTTCATCGACACGATCAGCCGCCGCTACGCGCGGCTCCCGATCGTCCTGGTGGGCCACTCCTACGGCAGCGTCGTCGCCGAGGGCGTCGCGGCGCAATCCGACAAGGTCGACGCGCTCGTCGTCACCGGATTCATGTATCGCAAGACGCAACCGTCGTTCGACGGCTTCCCGGCGTTGGTCGCGGCAGCCACCGACCCGCTGTTTTCACATAAGACCCTGCCCTCCGGATACCTGACCACCGCGCCGAACTCGCGCACGTTCTTCTACCACCTGCCCAACACCAACCCGGCGACGCTCGCCGCCGACGAAGCCACCAAGTCGACCACGACCGCCGCCGAGGTCCCCGGCTTCGCCACCGAGTTGACCACCGGAGCCTTCGCCGCCTCGGTCCGCGTCCCTGTCCTCGACGTGGTCGGCGATCACGACTACCTCTACGTCGGAGGCGACCCGACGGCGTTCGTACCCGACCAGAAACAAGCCTTCAGCTCCGCCCGCCACGTCGACGCCGTACTCATCAAGAACGCGGCCCACGACCTGGCAATGCATCGCAATGCCGCGCAAACCACCGACCTCATCAACCAATGGGCGGCGGCCCACTCCTGAACACCGACTGTGCGGATGAGCGGCGCACCGCATCGACGGGGCCCGCTCATCCGCACACAGCTGCGAGGGCGGAGTGGGCTTGTGAGCAACCCCACTGGCACCTAACCGATGCCTGGTCCACCATGAGAGTGCAACTTCCCAGGAGAGAGCAAGCACTACAAGGGGACGTAACATGCCCCGAGTTTCGAGGAGGGCATGATGGCAACGCCGACAGCGGCCCAGCAACGGGACCAGAACAAGAGCAATTACAACGCCTTCCTAGCCGCATGCCCGAGCCACAAGATGCTGGAACGCATCTCCGGCAAATGGGTCACGCTGATCCTCTCCGCACTCGGCAGCGGCCCCGACTGCACCGGTGAGCCCACCCCCATGCGCTACTCGGAGCTGTCGCGCCTACTGGCCGGCGTCAGCCAGAAAATGCTTACCCAGACCCTGCGCTCCCTGGAACGCGACGGTCTCGTCAGCCGCACCGTGACACCGACCGTGCCCGTCACTGTCAGCTACGAGCTGACCGAGCTGGGCCTCTCCCTGCACCAGATGATGCGCGGCCTCAAGATCTGGGCCGAAGTGCACATCGACGAAGTCGCCACCAACCGCGCCGCGTACGACCACGCGACTCCCGCGAACTGAGCAGGGAAGCGCGGCGGACAGCCGAGCACCGAGCCCTTGCGGAGCCACGTCGCCGTCGTCCCAAGCCGCCGTACCGGTGGCGTCTCCACCGAGCCTTGCACGTGGCGGCGGGTAGCCGGTAGGACCGCGAACACCGCGCACGGCCGGCCGAGGCCGCGACCCACCGCCACACAGTGCGCTCGCTGACGACCAAACCCTGCGCTACCAACGGGACCTACGCGGTCGGCAACCGGTCCGGCGTTCGTATCCTGAGTGGAGCCAGGTAGGCAGCTGGCTGCTCAGTGGGGCGTGCCCGGGTTTGGTGCGGTGCGTACGTGTGCGCGTTCGCCTTGTCTGCCGACCAGGCTGAGGAACTCGACGGGCCCGGAGCTGGTGGCGCCCGCGCCGCAGCCCATCTCAACGCCGACCTCGTCGCCGAGGACACCGACCGGGCGGTCGCCCGGCTGACGGACGAGGAGATCCTCCGATGACGCACAGCTTCGACAAGGACTACTGGCAACAGCACTGGCAGCAGACCCACGGCGACAAGCCCGGCTCCATGGTCGGCAACCCACCGAACCCGTACCTCGCCCGCGAAACCGCAGGCCCCGCCGAGGCGACTGTCACCCTCATCGGCATCACCGCCGACCTGGAAGCGCACCACCCGCCGCCGCTGACCCCACCCTTTCGCCGACCCCGGGACCGAGGTCCACCCCGGCGCCGTACCCCATCGCGCCCTTCGGAAGGAAACCCCGCATG
>NZ_JBEYSL010000409.1:0-6151 GCF_040642735.1 Micromonospora sp. NPDC047753
CGAGAAGTGGACGAACACGTCAGCACCCCCACCATCGACGGTGATGAAGCCGAAGCCCTTGTCAGCGTTGAACCACTTCACGGTTCCCTGAGCCATGTGTATCTCCCTCGAAAAACTGGCGGCCGTGCACGCCGTCCGGCCGATTGGCCGTTTTTGAGCAGCGGTGCCTGAGGCGGCCCCACGAAGGAGACTTCTCTCAACCCACGCCATCTCGCAACAGCGGGGACCAGCAAATCACGGAGGTAAAAAGTCTGTCACGACCTCTCCGACGAATTTCTCCGACATGTGACCTGACGGATGCCTCAGGCGCGCTGGGCGGCGTGCGATGCCATGCGAAAGCCCCCTTCCCATCGATGCGGGAAGGGGGCTGAAGTCGCTGCTGGTCAGTCCGGCCAACTGCCGGTCATCCGGCGTACGCCGACCGCGCCGCCCCGGTCCACGGCGGCCCGGACGACAGCGAAGATGGCCCCCTGCAACGCCGCGGCGGCCAGGATCTCGCCCCAGCCACGATCCTCGTCGGTCGCGTTGGGCGCCTCACCGTCGCCCGCGGTGACCTTCCAGACCTGCCGGAAGATCGCCCCGGCCACCGTGCCCGCGGCGATACCCAACAACACGCCGACCGGCCGGTACGCGACCCTGCCGATTTTCTTGCTCACCGACGCCTCCCCCGCACGATCATCAGCACCACCACGGTGGCCACCGCGCCGGCCGCGATGGCCGCCCACGGCACCGGGTTTCGGCGCACCAACTCGCTCTTGTCGTACGCCTGCGCGCGTACCAAGCCGCCCTTTTCGTATGCCTGCGCCCGCGCCATTCCGGCGCCACGCGCGGCCTGTCCGCGGACCCGAGCGACGGTCTGCGCCGCCTGCTCCCGCATCCGCTCCTTGGCCTGCTCGGCGGACTCCTTGAGACGCGCCTTGACGTCGGCCTTGGCGGCCAACGCCTCCATCGTCTCGCCCAACTCGACCCGGGTGCGACGGATCTCCTCGCGGAGGGCCTCCGTGTCGCCGGTCCCGTTACCGGTCATTGCCGCCCCCTGTCCTTCACCGCGGCGGTGACGGTGTCCATGTCTGCCCGGAGGCTACGGACCGTGGCCGCCGGCACCGGCGGGACAGCACGGCTGACCTGCTTCTTGCCCACCAGGGCCAGGATGCCGGCCACCAGGAAACACGCCACCGCCACGATCAGCGCCGCCGCCCAGGCCGGCAACACCAGGTCGAGCAACAGGATCGCCGTGGCGACCAGCGCACCCAGACCGAAGAAGGCGAGCGCGCCACCGCCGCCGAACAGGCCGATCCCGATGCCCGCGTGCTTACCCTTCTGGGTCAACTCCGCTCGGGCCAGCGTCAGTTCGTCCCGTACGAGGCGGGAGATCTGCTCGGTGGCCCGCTGCACCAGCTCGGCGGTGGAGGGCTCGCTCCCATTCTGGGATGTGCGGGCTTTCGCCACGTCAGCCATGCTGTCCTCCTTTCCTCATCACCGCGCTGTATGCCCGAAGTCGTCGCTCGTCAATCCTAAAGCGCGCCAGCCAGCTCACCGTCCCGCTTGTCCGGACGCCGCGCCGCTGATCCGCCGCCAGCCGCCACGATCACGCCAGAGACGTCAGGCAGCACATCCCCCACCCAAGCCCAACCAAACCTCCGAAACCAACCACCCACCCCCTCTCCCCTCCCCCGCTCCCACCCCACCCCTACCGCAGCGGTGATCATGAGGTTGGCGGGGACAAACCAGGCGCGCCCACCCGTCAACTCCATGATCGTCGAGGTCTGTCGCGCAAGGTCGCGCTCGATCCTGGATGTAGTGGCCTCGACGGGGATGGAGGCCACTACAACCAGGAAGTTGCACGATCTTGCAAGGCAGGGCAGGTGGGGTGTCAGGGGCGGGTCTCTTCGGGGCCTACGAAGGCCTCGCTTCGGGCGTCGCCGTCGTCGCTGCCACCGAAGACACGGGCGTCGTCGGGCGCCTCGGTGTCGGACAGGCGGCGGGCCGGCCGCCTCGGCTGCACCCACTGCCAGGACAGGTTGCTGTTGGCGTCGCCCAGCTCGGTGCGGAGCCGCGGCATCGCCGTCGGGCGGTTGTCCCGGATCCAGGCGACCAGGTGCTCCCGGACGAGACAGCGCAGGTCCCACAGGCTGCCGGCGTCGGCGGCGCTGACCAGCGCGCGCAGCCGGACCGTCCCGCCGGTGGCGTCGGTGACCTGCAGGACGCAGACCCGGCCGTCCCACAGTTCGGTGCCCTCGACGAGGCGGCGCAGCTCCTCGCGCATGGTCTGCACGGGCACCGCCCAGTCGACGTCGAACTCGGCGGTGCCGAGCACCGCCGCCTCCGTCCGGGTCCAGTTCTGGAACGGCTTGCTGGTGAAGTACGAGGTGGGCAGGATCAGCCGACGGTCGTCCCAGATCTGCACGACGACGTAGCTGAGAGTCAGCTCCTCGATGCGGCCCCACTCCCCCTCGACAACGACGACGTCGTCGAGCCGGACGGCATCGCTGAAGGCGAGCTGGAGGCCGGCGAAGACGTTGCCGAGCAGGCTCTGTGCGGCGAGCGCGGCCACCACACCGACCACACCGGCCGAGGTCAGCACACCGGCGCCGATGCCCCGCACGCTGGGGAACGTCATCAGCATCACGCCGACGGCCAGGATGACGATCACCGCGATCGTCAGTCGGCGGAGCATCACCACCTGCGTCCGTACCCGTCGGGCGTGCCGGTTGTCCGGTACGTCGACCCGGAACCGGGCCAGCGCGGTGTCCTCCACGACGACCAGCAGGCAGGCGACCAGCCAGGCCACTGTGGCGATGACGCCGAGGATGAGCAGGTGCAGCAGGAGTCGGCGCCAGCTCTCGCCGACCGCGTACCCGGTGCTGAAGCGGACGGCGAACTGCACGGCCAGGACCGTCGCGGCGACCTGGAACGGGCGGTGCGCGTGGTCGGTCAACTCGGTCAACAGCAGTGACCGGCGGCCGAACCGCCGGGTCAACCGGTGGACGAGCTCGACCAGGAACAGGGCGACCGCCGCCGCGACGAGCGCGGCGACGGCCGTTTCGAGATAGTTCTGCACGGCTTCGGTTGCTTCCCTTCGATCAAACGACGGGCACTCCGGGCAAAAGCCCAAGAGTGCCCGTCATCCTCAGAATCGACCAGCTCAGACCTTGCGGTACCGGGACTGGAGGAAGCAGTAGACGCCGAAGGCGGCGATGCCGAGGGCGACCAGGGTCAGCAGGAACGTGCCGTACGACTGCTCCTGCAGGGTGTGCAGCGCGGCGTCCAGACCACGGGCCTTCTCCGGGTCGTAGTTCACCGCCGCCACGATGACCAGCAGACCGGCGATGCCGTAGGCGACGCCCTTGGCGATGTATCCGGCCATGCCCAGGCGGCGGGCGAGCTGGCGGGTCTTCGGGCTCATCTCGCCGGTCTTCAGGTGCTTCTCGAACTTCTTGAGCGCGCCGTAGATCACCAGGCCGACACCGATGGCGGCGAGCACCAGCCCAGCCAGGCCGACCAGCCAGCGGCCACCGGTCGAGGTCATCAGCTTGCCGGTCAACGCCTCCTGCTGGTCGGCGCTGTTGGACCCCGCGTCCTTGAAGACCTTGAAGGCGGTCCAGGCGAAGTAGAGGTAGACGATGGTCCGGCCGGTCGAGGCGACCCGTTCCATGACCCGCTCCTTGCCGCGCTCGGCGCGGTGCCCGACCGCCGCCTCCAGCGCCTGCCAGATCGCCATCGCGAGCAGGCCGACCGCGACGGCGATGACCAGGAACTTGCCGAGGGGCTGTGCGGAGAGGGTACGCAGCGCGCCGGACTGGTCGCCGTCGTCGGACGACGTACCGAACGCGATCTGCAACGCCAACCAGGCGAAGAGGAGGTGGACGACGCCGTAGCCGATGAAGCCGGCCCGGGCGAGGAGTTCCAACCACCGGCTGTCCGCCGTACGGGAGGCGGTGGCTTCGGCGCTACGGGTGAGTGACATGGCGTCACAATCTCCGATTCTGAAGATTCCCAAACGTCGGCCACCGCCGCCCGCGAGATCAGCTGCCCGGGTTGCGCGATACGCGAATCTTGACCTGCTGGTCGGTCACGCTGTCCAGGGTGACCGCGAAGCCGCCGGCCTCTGCGGCCTGCTGGCCGGTGGTGAGGGTGAGCTGCTCACCGGCGACCTCGACGGTCACCTGGTCACCCTCGGCACCGACCAGCTTGGCCTCGACGCCCAGGATGGTTGTCCTCGCGTCGACACCCCGCTCGAAGGTGACGGTGCAGGCGTCCAGCGCGCAGTCGGTGGAGGCGCCCTGGGAGCTGCACCCGGCGAGCACGGCGAGGCCGAGCGCCAGACCGGCGAAGAGACCGGCGGCGCGGCGGACGGGGGGAATGGGCAAGGTGGCGGGTCTGTTCGTCACCTCGCCAAGAGTACGAGACATCCGCGAGGTCGCCGCCGAACGGTGATCACCTGGCAGCCGGCAATGGCACGGGGAGCACCGGCTAGGGTCCGGGACATGCCGTTCGACATCGCCCGCACCCGGGCCGCGTACCCCGCCCTGACCGAGGGCTTCGTCCATTTCGACGGTGCCGGCGGCACCCAGACCGCGGCCGGTGTGATCGACGCGGTCACCGATGCCATGCGGTCGGCGGTCGGCAACCGCAGCGCCGCCAACGTCGCGGGCCGCCGGTCGCTGGAGCTGGTGGCCGAGGCCCGCTCGGCGGTGGCCGATCTGCTCGGCGCCGACCCGGCCGGGGTGGTGCTCGGCCCGAGCGCGACCACGCTGACGTACACCCTGGCCCGCACGCTCGGCGCGACCTGGCGCCCGGGCGACGAGGTGGTGGTGTCCCGGCTCGACCACGACGCGAACGTGCGGCCGTGGGTGCAGGCCGCCGAGGCGGCCGGTGCGACGGTGCGCTGGGCCGAGGTCGACCGGCACACCGGTGAGCTGCCCGCGGCCCAGTACGCGGACCTGGTGGGTGAGCGGACCCGGTTGGTCGCGGTGACCGCCGGCAGCAACGCCATCGGCACCATGCCGGACGTGTCGGCGATCGCCAAGACCGCGCACGCGGTCGGCGCGCTGGTCCACGTCGACGGGGTGCACTCGGTGCCGCACGGGCCGACCGACCTGGCGTCGCTCGGGGCCGACGTACTGGTCACCAGCGCGTACAAGTGGTCCGGCCCGCACCTGGCGGCGATGGTGGCGGACCCGGCCCGGTGGGCGGCGTTGCGCCCGGCGAAGCTGGCGCCGTCCTCCGACGCGGTGCCGGACCGGTTCGAGTACGGCACGCCGAGCTTCCCGCTGCTGGCCGGCGTGGCCGCGGCGGTGGATCACCTGGCGGGGCTGGACCCGGACGCGGTCGGGGACCGGCGGGACCGGCTCCGGGCCGGGCTGGCCGCCGCCCAGGCGCACGAGGAGGCGCTACTGGACCGGCTGCTCGCCGGGCTGGCGCAGCGGCCGGCGATCACCGTCTACGGCTCGCCGGCGCGGCGCTGCCCGACGGTCTCGTTCCGGGTCGCCGGGATGTCCCCGGCCGCCACCCAGGAGGCGTTGGGTGCCGCCGGGTTCTGCCTCTCCGTCGGCGACTACTACGCCTACGAGTACTTCCAGCTGATGGGTCTGCGCGACAGCGGCGGCGCGGTGCGGGCCAGCATCTACCACTACAACACCGCCGAGGAGGTGGACCGTTTGCTCGGCGAACTCGACGCTCTGGCCGAGCCGGCGGGGAGAATGGCCGGATGAGCACCCTGGTCGAGGACAACCCGGCGAAGCACCGCTTCGAGATCCTTGTCGACGACGCGCTGGCCGGCTTCACCGCGTACCTGCCGCGCGGGGAGGTGCTGGTCTTCACCCACACCGAGGTGGACCGGAGCTTTCAGGGCAAGGGGGTGGGCGGCGCGCTGATCCGCGGCACCCTGGACCAGCTCCGGGCACGCGGCACGACAGTGGTGCCGCAGTGCCCCTTCATGGCCGCGTTCATCGACAAGCACCCCGAGTACGCCGACCTGGTCGCCGACCTCCCGTAGCGCGGGCGGTCAGCGGGCGCCGGTGAGCACCTCGGCGGCGGCCCGTCCACTGGCCCGGCCCCGGTCGCGGCAACCACCAGCACCGCCAGCTCGCCCATCGTGTCCCAGGCCCGGATGTCGACAAGGGTCACGTTGACCACGTTGCGGCCGTAC
>NZ_JBEYSL010000410.1:0-6136 GCF_040642735.1 Micromonospora sp. NPDC047753
CAGTGGTCCCGGTCTCGCGCCAGATCCGGTGCAGTTCGGCGTTCATCTGCTCCCGGGTCAGCGCGTCCAGGGCGCCGAAAGGTTCGTCCATGAGCAGCACCGGTGGGGAGTGCAGCAGCGCGCGGCAGAGCGCCACGCGCTGCTGCATGCCGCCGGACAGCTCGTGTGGCAACGCCTTCTCGAAACCGGTGAGGCCGGTCATCTCGATCAGCTCGTCGGCGCGGCGGGCCGCCTGCACCCGGTCCATGCCGCGCATCTCGGCCTGGAGCAGGATGTTGGCTCGGGCGCCGCGCCACTCCAGCAACGCGGCCTTCTGGAAGACGAAGCCGATCTCCTTCTGCGGGCCGCGTACCGGGCGCTTCAACAGGGACACGTCACCGCTGGTCGGCTTGACCAACCCCGCGACGATCTTGAGGAGGGTGGACTTGCCGCAGCCGGACGGGCCGACGATCGTGACGAACTCGCCCGGCTCGATGTCCAGCGACACGTCGTCCAACGCGATGGTCTGCGTCCGTCGGGTGGTGAACCGGACGGTCAGCCCGGACATCCCGATGGCGGTGCCGGTGGCTGCCGGCGCGGCGGTCACCGGGTCACCCCTGCGCCGCGTACGAGGAGTCCCAGTACGCGTTGGGCGCTCCGGGGTCCTTCAGCTCGGCGTAGCGGGACATCAGGTCGATGGTCTCGCTCCACTGGGCCTCGGTGTTCACCCCGGGCGGGCCGTCCGCGCCGATCAGCGGCATGTTGAGCGTGAGCTGCTTGGTGAGCACCTCGGGCGCCGGCTCGTTCTCGGCCAGGGCCGTCATCGCGCTCACCGCGCCGGCCGGGTCCCGGGCGGCGTCGGCCCAGGACTTCTGGGTGGCCTTGACGAACTTGCGGACCAGCTCCGGGTCCTTCTGCAGGGTCTGGGTGTTGGCGATCAGGCCGGTGCCGAGCAGGTTCATTCCGTAGTCGGCGAAGAGCAGCACGTCGACCTTCTTGCCGGTCTTGCTCTCGATCGTGGGCGCCTGGTCGTGGAAGAAGCCCATGATCGCGTCGACCTTGCCCTCGGCCAGGGCGGCGATCTTGCCGGCGGCGTCGACGTTGACCACCTTGACGTCGTCCTTCTTGAGGCCGTTCTTCTCCAGCCAGGCCGGGAAGGTCGCGTAGAGGGCGTCGCCGGGGGTGCCGCCGACGGTCTTGCCCTTGAGGTCGGCCGGGGTCTTGATGTTCTCCTCGGTGAAGAACTCCACCGAGGAGGGTCCCTTCTCCAGGTACGCCCCGAGGCTGCGCACCGGCATGCCGCTGGCCACCGACTTCAGCAGCACCGGGCTGTCGGCCCACCCGAAGTCGGTCTGCTTCTGGGCGACCTGCTTGACGGTGTTGCCCGAGCCGTTGCCGGGCAGGATCTTCAGGTCGATGCCCTCGGCGGAGTAGTAACCCTTCTGCAGGCCGTAGTAGAAGGGCGCGTGCTCGCCGTAGGGCACCCAGTTGAGGGTGAGGGTGACCTGCTTCTTGCCGTCCGCGCCGGTCTTGCCGGCGGGGTCGTCCCCACCGCAGCCGGTGAGGGCGAGGAGCAGAGCGGCGGTGGCCAGGACGGTGGTGGCGGTGCGTTTCATCGGTGCCTCCGTGATGGGGTCGGTCAGGAGGTGGTGAGGGACACGCCGGCCCGGCGGCTGGCGTGCCACGGAATGAGCAGTGCCTCGGCGATCTCGACCAGGACGAACAGGACGATGCCGATGGCGGACATCAGGATCAGGTCGGCGAACAGCAGTGGGGCGTCGAGGTTGCCGTTTGCCAGCAACAGGACGTAGCCGAGCCCTTCGCTGGCGCCGACGAACTCACCGACCACGGCACCGACCACGGCGAGGGTGACGGCCACCTTCAGGCCGGCCATCAGGTGCGGCAACGCGTTCGGGAAGCGGATCTTGCGGAAGGTGCGCCACGGCCCGGCGCCCATCGTGGCGGCGAGGTCGAGCAGCTCCGGGTCGGTGGAGCGCAGGCCGGCCACGCCGGAGATGACCACCGGGAAGAACGCGATGAGCACCGCCAGGATGATCTTCGGAGTGAGGCCGAGGCCGAACCAGACCACCAGCAGCGGCGCGATGGCGATCTTCGGGATGACCTGTGCGAACAGGACGATCGGGTAGAGCGCCTTGTCCAGGGTGCGGGAGTAGGCGATGGCGACAGCGGTGACCAGACCCAACGCGGCGGCGAGCACGAAGCCGAGCACTGTCTCGTAGAGGGTGACCACTGTGTGCCGGGCCAGCTCGGACCACTGGGTGGTCATCGTCTCCCAGACCTGGCCGGGGGTGGGCACCAGGTAGTTCGGGACGTACTCGCGGGCCGCCACGAACCACCAGGCGGCGAAGAAGACCGCGAGCACCAGCGCCGGGCGCCAGAGCGAGTCGGCGAAGGTCACCGCCCGGCGAGCGAGCGTGGAACGTGGTGGTCGGCCGCCGCCGGGTGCCGCTTTCACCACAGTGGACGGATCCGCGCCGTCATGAGCCTGCCGCGCATCGGTGCTGCCGGGCCCGGCAGCGGCAGCTCGCGCACCGCCGGTCAGGTCGGCGGCGGCCTGCCGACCCGCCGTGTCCAAAGAGTTCTCGGTCACGCGGAACCTCCTCGGGGCCCGGCACGACGCCCATGGAACGGGCCGGTCGACGGATCAGGCAAACGCTTTCCTGGAGCGTAGGCGGCCCCCTCACGCCGGGCAAGGCCTTTCCTCGATCTGTTTCCGCCGATGCCTGGCAGCCTTCGGCAGCCGTCCCGAGGGGACGGTCAGCCGGCCGCCGGGTAGGTGTCCAGTAGGCCGCACATGCCCAACCGGCCCCTCTCGACCGGCGCGTCCACCACGTACACCCCAGCGTCGCCCAGGTGTCCCGGGTCCCCTCGCTCCAGGGCGTCGAGCTGAGCGGCGGTGTCGGCGGCGGCGCGGCCCGCGCCGGCCTCCCACCGCTGCCGCCACCGCGTCAGCAACGGCTGGCGCAGGGCTGTCGCGGCGGCGTGGAACGCGGCCAACGCGGCCGGACCACCGGACCGCAGCGCCTGGAAGCCGGTCACCGCCAGATCCCGACGGCGGTACGCGACGCGCACGTCCGCGCCCGGCGCTCCCCCGTCGGGCAACGCCGCCGCCACGGCGTACGCGGCCGGATCGGCCAGCACCTCGGGTGGGAAGGTCAGCACCGCGTCGCCCGCCTCGGGCAGGCCGCTGTTCTGCATCAGGACCACGATGCTCAGCCCGCCGGTGTTGACCAGGCGATGCACGGTGCCCGGCTCGAACCAGACCACCACCCCCGGTCTCAGCGGCGTCTCCCGATAGCCGTCCGTGGTCAGGGTCTGCACCATGCCCTCGCCGTCGGTCACCACGTACCCCTCGGTGCAGCACAGGTGCACGTGCGGGGTGCCGCCGACCAGGCCGTCCGGGCCCACCGTGTCGTAGACGCGCAGCCGGGACACCCCGACCCCGCCGGGCAGTGGTGCCGGCCGGTCACGCATCGAAGTACTCGTCCGTGTCGTCAGCGGCCGGCAGTGACACCAGCAGCACGGTGAGGTCGCCGATGGCCCGGTGCCGGCAGCCCGGCTTGATCAGGAACGCGGACATCGGCCGAGCGGGGTGACGGACGCCGTCCAGCTCGATCTCGCCCTCACCGGCGAGCACGACGTAGTACTCGGTGGCGACCCGGTGGTGGTGGGTCACCGCGTCCTGCACCTGGAGCAGATGCACGCTGGCCTGGCCCTCGCTCTCGGCGATGAAGCCCCGGCGGGTGGTCCCACACGAGCAGCGACGGGCGGTAAGTTCGTCGAGTTGAAGTACCGCGAAGCGATCGGACACGGCCGGGCCTCCCTGCGGGAAAGGGCTTTCTCTGCGGTACGGTGACGCTAGCCGGCACGACGAAACGCCGTCAACAGATCGAGGGGGCGGGCCATGGCGACCCTGTCCGATGTGGCCCGCCGAGCGGGCGTCTCGCCCGCCACCGCCTCCCGCGTCATCAACGGCAGCAGCAAGCCGGTTACCGACGAGCTGCGGGAACGGGTGCTCGCCGCCGTCGCCGAGTTGCAGTACGTGCCGAACGCGCACGCCCAACTGCTGGCCCGCTCGCACCGCAGCGCTGTCGGCGTGATCGTGCACGACGTCTCCGACCCCTACTTCGCGGAGATCACCCGAGGGCTGCAACGGGTCGCCACCGACCAGGGCCGGCTGCTGATGATCTGCAACAGTTACCGGGACCCGGACCGCGAGTTGGAGTACGTGGAGCTGCTGCGCGGCCACCAGGTGGCGGCGCTGATCCTGGCCGGCTCGGGCTACCACGACGAGGCGTTCACCCGGCAGCTCAACGAGAAGCTCGCCGCGTACGAGGCCACCGGCGGGCGGGTGGCGGTGATCGGCCGGCACGAGCACTCCGGCGACGCGGTGATGCCGGACAACCGGACCGGCGGCTACCTCGCCGGGCGGGAGCTGTGCGGGTTGGGACACCGGGCGATCGGCGTGGTCGCCGGCCCGCGCATCCTGACCACCACCACCGACCGGCTCGCCGGCCTCCGGCAGGCCCTCACCGAGCAGGGCCGCGAGCTGCCCGAACGGCGCATCCGTTACGCGGAGTTCGACCGCGACGGTGGCGCGGAGGCCACCGCCCGACTGCTCGACGCCGACCCGGAGCTGACCGCCGTCGTGGCGCTCAACGACTCGATGGCCATCGGCGCGCTCGCCACTCTGCGCGCGCGTGGGATGGCGGTGCCACAGCAGATCTCGGTGCTGGGTTTCGACGACATGCCGATCGCCCGGGACGTGACCCCGGCGCTGACCACAGTGCGACTGCCCCTTGTCGACATGGGTGTGCGGGCGATGTCCCTGGTGCTCGGCGTCGGAGCCCCGACGCCCCGGATCGAGGTGCTCCCCGCCGAGTTGGTCCGCCGCGACACCGCCGGTCCCGTCCCCCGGTCCACCCGCGCCACCGCGGGTTCCGCGCCACGCGCCCGGCGAGGTGACAGGACGTCGTGACCGGTGTCAGCCCGACCCAGCGGCCCCTCACGCGCGCCGACGTGGCGTACCTGATCGCTGCGTCGTTCGGCCCACACACCCGGGTCCGCGACGCTGGTCCGCTGGCCGGCGGCGGGTACGCGACGGTCTGGTGGGCGCTGCTCGACGACGAGCGTCGGGTGGTGGTGAAGCTGGCTCCGCCGGCCGGAACCCCGCTGCTGCGCTACGAGCGCGGGCTCTGCGCTGCCGAGGAGCGATACTTTCGACTCGTCGCGCAGCGGGCGCCGCAGGTGCCCGTCCCCCCGGTGCTCTGGCGCGGCGCCGACCCGGCGTACGGCGAGTGGTTGGTCACCACGATGCTTTCCGGCCGGTCGCTGTCCGGCCTGGCCGAGGCCGGTGTCGTTGTCGACGACGGCCCGGCGCGCCACGACCTCGGGGTGGCCCTCGCCGCGTTGCACGGGGTGACCGGTGAGCGGTTCGGGTACGACGACGACCGGGCCGGCGGGCCGACCTGGCGGGCGGCGTTCACGGCGATGCTCGACGCGCTCCTGGCTGACGCGGCGGACTGGGACGTCCGACTGCCGGTGACCCCGGAGCAGCTGCACGCGCTGGTGGGGCGGCACGCCGACGTGCTCGACGAGGTACGCCGACCGGCGCTGCTGCACTTCGACTGCTGGGACGGCAACGTGCTGGCGGCACCCGACGCGGACGGCCGGTTGCGGCTGCGCGGCCTGGTGGACGGCGAGCGGTTCCTCTACGGCGACCCGCTGCTGGACCTGGTCTCGCCGCTGCTCTTCCGACGCGTGGAGGACGAGCCGGAGCATCCCCTGCTGCGCGGCTACCAGGCCGGCGCGCCCGAACCGTTGGTGCTGGACGCTTCGGCACGCCGTCGGCTCGGTCTCTACCGGTTGCACCTGTACCTGCTTATGACAGTGGAGATGCCCAGCCGCGGGATGACCGCGCACAGCCATCCCTGGCGGTCCGCCCGGCTGGCGGCCCTGCTCGACGAGGAGCTGGCCGCGCTCGCCTCGGGCTGACGTCCCGGCGCGGGTGGCATCCGGCGCATGATCGGCCGGCGCGGGGGGGGGGGGGGGGGGGGGGGGGCGCCCCCCCCCCCCCCCCCCGCGTGGGCGGGAGGGGGCCCGGACCACAGGGCCCACCGTCAACAAGCTGAGCACA
>NZ_JBEYSL010000411.1:0-6135 GCF_040642735.1 Micromonospora sp. NPDC047753
CGATCGTGCCGCCGTGCGTGCGCGCCGCCGCCACCAGGTGCTTGACGATCAGCGGCCGGGACAGCGCCGACACCAGTGGGTAGCGGTCCATGTAGAGCGCGTTGGCCCGGATCGCCGGCAGGCAGTAGTCGGCGGCGAACTCGTCGCGCGCGTCCACCACCTCGGACTCGGCGGCGCCGCAGTCCAGGGCACGCTGCCGGATGGCGTCGAGATCCTCACCGCCCTGCCCGACGTCGACCGCGACCGCGATCACCTCGGCGCCGGTCTGCTCCGACAGGTACGGAATGGCGACTGAGGTGTCCAACCCGCCGGAGTACGCGAGCACGACCCGCTCGGTCATGACGTGGTGTTCCCTTCAGCGGTGTCGTCCCGGCGGGCCCAACCGGCGAGCTTGTCTCCGAGCGCGGCCCCACCGACGGCCTCACGGGCCACGACGAGGATGGTGTCGTCGCCGGCGATGGTGCCGACGATCTCGGGCAGGCCCGCCCGGTCCAACGCGCTGGCCAGGTACTGGGCTGCGCCCGGCGGTGTCCGCAGCACGGCGATGTTGCCGCTGGAGTCGACCCCGTTGAGCAGTTCGCGCAGCAGCCGTACCAACCGGGCCGGCGCGGCCTCGGCGTCGCGCAACGGCCGCTGCCCGTCCTCGGGAATCAGGTAGACGGCCGGACCGTCGCCGCCGCGCACCTTGACCGCGCCCAACTCCTCCAGGTCCCGCGAGAGGGTGGCCTGGGTGACGCCGACGCCGTCGGCGGCGAGCAGATCCGCCAGCTCGGTCTGCGACCGGATCGGCCGGTCGCGGATCAGCTCCACGATCCGGGCGTGCCGGGCCGCGCGAGTCAGCGGCGCGGTCATCGCGGCCCTCCGGTGGCGGCATTGCCGTTCGCGAGCTCCAGCAGGAACGTCAACAGCGCCTTCTGGGCGTGCAGCCGGTTCTCCGCCTGGTCGAAGACAGCGCTCTGCGGGCCGTCGAGCACCTCGTCGGTGATCTCCTCACCGCGGTGTGCGGGCAGGCAGTGCAGCACGATCGCGTCCGGTGCGGCCTGACCGAGCAGCTCCTTGTTGACCTGGTACGGCAGGAACGGGGTGATCCGGTCCAACCCGTCGGACTCCTGCCCCATCGACGTCCAGGTGTCGGTGGCCAGCACGTCAGCGTCGCGTACCGCCTGGGCCGGGTCGGTCAGCACCCGCACCGACCCGCCGGTCTCCGCGGCGATCTCAGCGGCCCGTCGCACCACCGCCTCGTCCGGCGCGAACCCGGCCGGGCCGGCGATCCGCACGTGCATCCCGGCCGTCGCCCCGGCCAGCAGGTACGACTGCGCCATGTTATTCGCGCCGTCCCCCACGTACGCCAGGGTGCGCCCGGCCGTGCCACCGCACCGCTCCCGGATGGTGAGCAGGTCGGCCAGCAGCTGGCACGGGTGGAAACCGTCGGTGAGCGCGTTGACCACCGGCACGGTCGCGCCCGCCGCCACCTCGGCGATCCGCTCGTCACCGTGGGTCCGCAGCACGATCGCCGCGACGTAGCGGGACAGCACCCGCCCCGCGTCGGCGAGCGACTCCCCGCGACCGAAGTGGGTGACCTGCGTGTCCACCACCAGAGGGTGCCCGCCCAGCTCGGCGATCCCGGCGTCGAACGAGATCCTGGTCCGCAGGCTCTGCTTGTCGAAGAGCACCGCCACCGAGCGGGGGCCGACCAGCGGTCGGTGGCCGAACCGGTCCGCCTTCATGCCCGCCGCCAGGTCGAGGACAGCGGACTGTTCAGCCGGCGAAAGGTCGTCGTCGCGCAGGAAGTGCCGGGTCATCGAGTCGTCCCCGTCGTGGTGGTCAGTGTGGCTGGTGCGGTCTGCGCGCCGGCAGCGGCCGGGGCGGTCGCGTCCAGTGCTGCGGGCAGCGCCGCGAGGAACGAGTCCGCCTGGGCGGCGGTGAGGATCAGCGGTGGGGCCAGCCGGATCACACCCGGCTGCACCGGGTTGACCAGGAAGCCGGCTTCCCGCAGCGCCTCGGCCAGCACCGACGACACCGGCGCGGTGAGCGCCACACCGAGCAGCAGCCCGGACCCGCGTACCTCGCCGATCAGCGGGTGGCCCAGCGCCTCGATGCCGCGCCGCAACCGCTCGCCGACCCGCTTGACGTTGTCGAGCAGGCCCTCGTTGGCGATGGTCGCCACCACAGCGAGCGCCGCCGCGCAACTGACCGGGTTGCCGCCGAACGTGGTGCCGTGCGAGCCGGGCGTGAGCAGGTCCGCGGCGGGGCCGAAGGCCAGCGTCGCACCGATGGGCAGACCGCCACCCAGCCCCTTGGCCAGGGTGACCACGTCCGGCTCCACACCCTCGGCCTGGTGCGCGAACCAGTGCCCGGTACGCCCCACACCGGTCTGCACCTCGTCGAGGACCAGCAGCGCGCCGTGCCGGGCGGTGATCCGCCGGGCCTCGGCGAGGTAGCCGGCCGGCGGGACCAGCACGCCGTTCTCCCCCTGGACCGGTTCCAGGATCACCATGGCGGTCGCCTCGGACACGGCCGCTTCGAGGGCGGCGACATCGCCGTAGTCGACGTGGGTCACCTCGCCGGGCAGCGGCCGGAACGGGTCGACCTTGGCCGGTTGACCGGTCAGCGCGAGGGCGCCCATGGTGCGGCCGTGGAAGCCGCCCCTGGTGGCCACCACCTGGGTGCGGCCGGTGCGCCGGGAGAGCTTGAACGCCGCCTCGTTAGCCTCCGCGCCCGAGTTGGCGAAGAACACCCGGCCCGGTCGGCCGGCGAGCGCCAACAGCAGTTCGGCGAGGGCCACCGGCGGCTCGGCCACATAGAGGTTGGAGACGTGCCCAAGGGTCGCGACCTGCTTCGACACCGCCGCCACCACCGCCGGGTGGGCGTGACCGAGGGCGTTGACCGCAATGCCACCCACCAGGTCCAGGTACTCCCGGCCCGCGTCGTCGACCACGACGGCACCGTGACCGGAGACCAACGCCATCGGCGGCGTGCCGTAGTTGTCCATCATGGACTGCTTCCACCGCTGCGCCAACGTGCTCATGTCACGTCCGTCCCGTCTCCCGGCACCACCATCGTTCCGAACCCTTCCGAGGTGAACACCTCAAGCAGCGTGGAGTGCGCCACCCGGCCGTCGACGACGTGCGCGGCGGGCACTCCCCCACGCACCGCTCGCAGGCACGCCTCCATCTTCGGCACCATGCCCGACTCCAGGCTGGGCAGCAGCTTCGCCAGATCGTCCGCGGCGATCTCGGAGACCAGGCTGCTGGTGTCCGGCCAGTCCGCGTACAGGCCGGCCACGTCGGTGAGCACGACCAGCTTGCGGGCCCGCAACGCGATGGCCAGCGCGGCGGCGGCGGTGTCCGCGTTGAGGTTGTGCAGCACCCCCTCCACGTCCGGCGCCACCGTGGAGATCACCGGAATCCGACCCGCCTCGATCAGGTCGGTCACCGCGGACACGTCGACCGACTCGACGTCCCCGACCTGACCCACGTCGACCGGCACCCCATCCACGTACGCCGGACGCCGCACCGCGGTGAACAGCCGCGCGTCCTCGCCGGAGAGGCCGACGGCGTACGGGCCGTGCGAGTTGATCAAACCCACCAGCTCCCGGCCCACCTGACCGACCAGCACCATCCGGACCACGTCCATCGCCTCGGCGGTGGTCACCCGCAGACCACCCCGGAACTCGCTGGCGATGCCGAGGCGACCCAGCATGGCGGAGATCTGCGGACCGCCGCCGTGCACCACCACGGGCTTCAGGCCGGCGTAGCGCAGGAAGACCATGTCGGCCGCGAACGCCCGCTGCAACTCCGGATCGGTCATCGCGTTGCCGCCGTACTTGACCACGACCGTCGAGCCGGTGAAGCGCGCCAACCAGGGCAACGCCTCGATCAACGTCTCCGCCTTGACCTGGGCACGAGCCAGATCGCTGCTCAGGCTCACCGCACCAGCCTTCCGTTCGCGACTGCGGGACTCCGCTGCGCTGCGTTCCTCGCGCTCACCGCGCCCGCCTTCCGTTCGCGACTGCGGGACTCCGCTGCGCTGCGTTCCTCGCGCTCACGTGGAGTACGCCGAATTCTCGTGCACGTACGCGTGGGACAGGTCGTTGGTCCAGATCGTGGCGGCCGACGTACCCGCGTGCAGGTCGATCCGGATGGTCACGTCCCGCCCGGTCAGGTCGACCTTCGAGCGGTCCTCGGCGGCGGCGCCGCCCCGGCACACCCACACCCCGTTGACCGCCACGTCCACCTCGTCCGGCTCGAACGCGGCGGCGGTGGTGCCGACGGCGGCGAGGATCCGACCCCAGTTCGGGTCGTTGCCGAACAGCGCCGTCTTGACCAGGTTGTTGCGGGCCACCGTACGGCCCACCTCGACCGCCTCGTCCTCGTCCGCCGCGCCGACCACGTCGATGGCGATCTGCTTGGTGGCGCCCTCGGCGTCAGCCACCAACTGCTGGGCCAGGTCGTGACAGGCCGCGGTGACGGCGGCGGCCAGCTCGGCCGGCGTCGGCTCGATGCCGCTCGCGCCGCTGGCCAGCAGCAACACCGTGTCGTTCGTGGACATGCAGCCGTCGGAGTCGACCCGGTCGAAGCTGACCCGGGTGGCCGCCCGCAACGCCTCGTCCAACGTCGCTGGCCCGGCCACCGCGTCCGTGGTCAACACGCAGAGCATGGTGGCCATCCCGGGCGCGAGCATCCCCGCGCCCTTGGCCATGCCGCCGACCGTCCAGCCGCTCCCCCGGATCACAGTGGTCTTCGGCCGGGTGTCCGTGGTCATGATCGCCTCGGCGGCGGCCCGGCCACCGTCGCGGGACAGCCGACGGATCGCCGAGCGGACGCCCGGCAGCAGCTTCGGCATCGGCAGCCGCTCACCGATGAGGCCGGTCGAGCAGACCGCCACATCACCGGCGCCGAGGATCAACCGGGGGCTGACCGAGGTCAGCGCGGCGGCGGTGTGCTCGGCGGTGGCGTGCGTGTCCTGGAAGCCGGCCGGACCGGTGCAGGCGTTGGCGCCACCGGAGTTGAGCACCACGGCGCGGACCACACCGCCCTGCACGACCTGCTGGGTCCAGCGCACCGGCGCCGCCCTGACCCGGTTGGTGGTGAAGACACCGGCTACACCGGCGTCCGGGCCGTCGTTCACCACCAGGGCCACGTCCGCGCCGCCGCCGGTCTTGAGGCCGGCGGCCACACCGGCCGCTCGGAACCCCCGAGGGGCGGTGACACTCAAGGGGTGACTCCCCAGATCGACAGGCCCGTCGTCTCCGGCAGGCCGAGCATCAGGTTGGCGTTCTGCACGGCCTGACCGGCCGCGCCCTTACCCAGGTTGTCCAACGCGCTGACCACGATCAGACGACCCGAGTCGACGTCGACGGTGGCCTGCAGGTGACACGAGTTGGAGCCGAGGGTCGCGGCCGTGTGCGGCCAGCGGCCCTCCGGCAGCACGTGCACGAACGACGCGTCAGCGTACGCCCGGGCCAGCACCTCCTGCGGGTCGACGCCACGCGCCGGCACCGCTGTGACGGTGGCCAGGATGCCGCGCGGCATCGGCGCCAGAACCGGGGTGAACGACAGCCCGGTCGCGCCGGTGGCCTGCTTGATCTCCGGAACGTGCTGGTGGGTGCCCACCCGGTACGGCGACAGGTCGCCCATCACCTCGCTGGCCAACAGGTGCGCCTTGGCCGCCCGGCCCGCGCCGGAGGTGCCGGAGGCGGCGACCACCACCACGTCGGCGGGGTTGGCCGCGCCGTCGGCGATCAGCGGCGCGAGCGCCAGGGTGATCGCCGCGGCGTAGCAACCGGTGTTCGCCACCCGGGTGGAGCCGGCGATCAGCTCCCGCTGACCGGGCAACTCGGGCAGGCCGTAGGTCCACTGCCCGGCGTGCGTGCCGCCGTAGTACTGCGCCCAGGCGTACGGGTCGGCCAGCCGGTGGTCGGCACCCAGGTCGACGATCCGCACCTCGGCCGGGAGCTGGGCCGCGAGAGCCGCCGACTGTCCGTGCGGCAGGGCCAGGAAGACCAGGTCCGCATCGGCCAGGACCGCCGGATCGGTCTCGCCCAGCACCAGGTCGAGCCCGGTGAGCTGCGGGTGCACCACGTCGACGCGGTGCCCGGCCTGGCTGTGCGCGGTGGCGGCGACCAGGTCGAAC
>NZ_JBEYSL010000412.1:0-6086 GCF_040642735.1 Micromonospora sp. NPDC047753
GGTTGCCTGACGCTGATCTCCACCTCGCTCGGTGCGGAGGACTCTCCGAAGTTCGACGGCGCGATCCTCTTCTTCGAGGACGTGGACGAGGCTCCGTACAGCATCGACAGCATGCTGACCGAGCTGCGCCGGGTCGGCGTGCTGCGCAGGGTCGCCGGTGTGGTCATCGGCCAGATCACCGACAGTGTCGCCGAGCCGGGCGAGTGGGATGCGGCAGCGGTGCTCAAGGACCGCCTGTACGACCTTGGCGTGCCGGTCCTGGGCGGGCTGCGGCTGGGGCACGGCAACGGGCAGCTCACCGTTCCGCTGGGCTCGCACGCCACGATCGACGCCGCGGCAGGGACCCTGACTGTGGAGCCGGGGGTTCGTCCGCGCCAGGCCTAGAGTTCAGACCTGCGGCTCTGGTCCCAGGGGGACGGGTCGTCGCGCAACCGGCTGTACAGATAGCCGTCGCGCCACTGGCCGGCCCGAAACTCGCTGGCCCGCACGACGCCCTCGAGCTGGAAGCCGGCCTTCTCCAACGCTCGTTGCTCGGCGACGTTCTCCGGGTGCGTGCCGGCCTGGATGCGCTGGGCCGGGGTGTGGTGGAAGAGGTAGTCGCAGAGCAACGCCTGGGCGCGCCAGCCGATGCCTCTCCCCCGCCACTGCGGCAGCAGGACGATGCCGATATCCCAGTACGACGCCCGTCCGGCGTAACGCCTGGCGGTGTAGCTGACGATGCCGGCGGCGGCCTGCTCCTGCTCGACCTCCACGACGAGCCGTCCGTCGTCCTCGCCGAGGTAGCCGTCGACGGCGAACCGCCGTGCCGGCGCCCCGGCGTCGCTGAAGCCGGCCCAGTCCAGACCGATCAGGCCCGGCTCGGTGCGGAGCCGGCGGAAGATCGTCAGGTCGGGCTCGGCAACCGGCCGTAGCCGGATAGTGAGATCGGCCGAGACAGACATCGACATATCGCCACTTTCCATGGCGACACGCTAGCTCACGCAGAGCCGAGTGCGGGTTCTGCGCCGTGCGCGCGCAGAGCGACCGGCGTTGACAGCCGAGGCTCTGGTCGGCTCCTTTGGAGCTGAATCGTTGACGACATCAGCTCCGAAGGACAGCGCGCGAAGAACTTCCCCGCCGGCAGACCTGGCCGCCAGTCAGACCTTGAGCAGCACCTTCGTGCAGTCGTCCTGCTTCTTCTGGAAGATCTTGTAGCCCTTCGGTGCGTCACGCAGCGGCATCCGGTGGCTGACGATGAAGCTCGGGTCGATCTCGCCGCGCTGGATGCGCTCCAGGAGCGGCCGGGTGTAGCGCTGGACGTGGCACTGACCGGTCCGCATGATCAGCGAGCGGTTCATGAACGCGCCCATCGGGAACTTGTCGACGAAACCGCCGTACGCGCCGACGACCGAGACCACCCCGCCGGAGCGGCAGGCGAGGATCGCCTGCCGGAGTGCGAACGGTCGTTCCGTCTCGACACGCGCGGCCTGCTTGGCCCGGTCGTACGCGTACAGGGCGGCGTTGCCGTGGTGGCCCTCCAGGCCCACCGCGTCGATGCACGCGTCGGGGCCCCGGCCGGCGGTCATCTCGTTGAGGGTGTCCAGGACGTCGACTTCCTCGTAGTTGATCGTCTCGGCGTCGATGTGCTCCTCGGCCCGCCGCAGCCGGTACGGGAACCGGTCGATGACGATCACCCGCTCCGCGCCGAGCAGCCGGGCGCTGGCCGCGGCGAGCAGCCCGACCGGCCCGGCGCCCCAGACGGCGATGACCTGCCCGGGTTTGATGTCGCACATCTCAGCGCCCATGTAGCCGGTCGGGAACACGTCGGCCAGCATGACCGCCTGGTCGTCGCTGATCTCGTCGGGCACCTTGACCGGGCCGACGTCGGCGAACGGCACCCTGGCGTACTCGGCCTGGCCACCGGCGTAGCCGCCGAGCAGGTGCGAGTAGCCGAAGATGCCGGCCGGCGAGTGCCCCATGATCTTCTCGGCGATGCCGGCGTTCGGGTTGGAGTTCTCGCAGACCGAGTAGAGGCCGCGCTGGCAGGACGAGCAGTGCCCGCAGGCGATCGGGAAGGGCACGACCACCCGGTCGCCGGGGGCGAGGTTGCGGACCTGGGGGCCCACCTCCACCACCTCGCCCATGAACTCGTGGCCGAGGATGTCGCCCTTGCGCATCGCGGGGATGTAGCCGTGGTAGAGGTGCAGGTCGGAGCCGCAGATCGCGGTGGTGCTGATCCGGACGATCGCGTCCCGAGCGTTCATGATCTTCGGGTCGGGTACGTCGATGACCTTGACGCTGTCGGTGCCCATCCAGGCGGTGGCCTTCATCAGCGGTCCCTTTCGGAGAGCTCGGGCGGTCAGCGGCGGGACGCGGGCAGGGGCTGGGCGGGTCGCTGCATGGCCTGTTGGCGTACGGAGATGCCGTTGGGGCTGCCCTCCGAGCGGACGACCTCGCCGGTCTCCAGCACCTGCTTGAACCGGCGCAGGTCGTCGCGGACCTGCTGCTCGGGTTCCTCGCCGAAGAGCTTCGCCACCGCTCGGCCGAGCGCGCCGGCCGGTGGCGCGTAGCGCAGCTCCACCCGCACCTCGGTCCCCCGGTCACCGGGCGCGGGCACGAACCGGACCCGGCCGGCGTTGGGCACCCGGGTTCCTGGCAGCGACCGCCAGGTGATCGACTTGTTCGGCTGGTCGTCGATGATCTCGGCGTCCCACTCGACGCGGTGCCCGGCCGGACCACGGGCGATCCAGTGCGAACGGCGCAGGTCGTCGGCGCGGACGGACTCCAGGTGTGCCATGAACCGGGGCAGGTTCTCCATGTCCCGCCAGAACCGGTACGCCTCGGCGGGCGACCGGTTCACCGTCACCGCGATCTCCATCCGGATCACCCGCGCGCGGGCCCGTCGCGCCTGGCCGATGCGGATGGCGGCGAGCGCATCGATGGCGGTGATGCCGGCGATGGCGAGGGTGGTCAGCGCGACCCGGCGGCGGCGTTCACCGCCACGGTCGGCGAGGGCCCGCCCGAGCAGTGTGAGGTCCATCGCGTCGCCGGCCACTCGGCTCCAGGCCCAGCCGGCCGGTCGGCGACCGCTGAGCAGGCCGGCGGCGCTGCCCAACTCCCGCAGACCGATGGCCGGGAGCACGGACCGCGCGGCCGGGGAGTCGTCCACCCCGGTCAGTCGCGCGACGGGTCCGGGAGCGACAAGGGCGCCTACCCCCAGGGCCAGGCTCAGCAGGCCGAGCGCGCTCGGCAGCGTCGCCGGCACCGGCCCGTCCAGCTCCGGCAGGAGCACAGTGTCGACACGACTCATGTCCGGTTCCTTCCGGTGGGCGGCGCCGCCGGTCCGCTGGCGGGAGCGGCGGGGGTTCCGCCCCCGTGACGCTATGCGGTACCCGTGACCTCTGCGCCACATTCGGGCATATCGCGGCATTCGAGGCGCACGGGCGAGTTGTGCGCCTCACTCAGTCAGCATCGCGACATTGACCGATATGGATCAGATACCGAACGTTACCGTCTGCTCACCGTCGCCGCGACACCGGAAGGACCACGACAGTGAGCCGCACACTCCTACGCCACCTGACCGCCACCATCGCCGTCGCCCTGCTCGTCGTCGAAGCCGCCGCGCCGGCCGCCGCGCGTACCCCCGGGTCGTCCGCGCCCGGCGGCGTCCGCACCGTGGTGCGCGACGCGGCCACCGGCGTCCCGGTCCCCCGGGCCTGCGCGGCGCTCGTCCCGGTGGACGCCGCGGCGTTGGCGGCGGTCACGCTCGGCGAGGACCAGCTCGGACGGTACGGGGGGTGCGCCGACGAGCAGGGCGTCCTGGTGACCGGGGACGTCGCCCCGGGGAAGTACCGGCTGCTGGTGCGCCCCTACGACACGACGACGCACGGCTGGCAGTGGGTGGGCCGGCACGGCGGGACCGGCGACCGTGAGCGGGCACAGGTGGTCCAGGTCCGGGCCGGCGCGGTGACCGACGCGCCGACCGTCCGGCTCGACCCGCCGGGCACCATCGTCGGAGTGGTGACCGACGCGGCGACCGGCGCACCGGTCAACCGCGCCCTGGTCATGGTCGTGCCGTACGTGCCGCATCCCAAGTACGACGACCACGGCCCGACCACCGACGAGGACGGCCGCTACACGATCACCGGTCTCGGCCCGTACCACTGGCCCGTGCAGTTCGCCGCCGCCGGGCTGGCGACCGTGTGGTCCGGTGGGGTGGGCGGTCGGCAGCAGGCACGGCCGGTGCGGGTCCGCGCGCACCAGACGGCGACCCTGAACCAGGCGCTGCCCGCCGGCGTACCGCTGGGTGGAGCGGTAGTGGTCGACGAGCTGGCCACCTACGCCCAGGTGATCGCGTTCGACGCGGCGACCGGGGACCTGGCCGGCGTGGCGGACGCGGGCAGCGGTTACGCCCTGCGCCTGCTCCCCGGGCAGCGGGTGAAGCTGCGCTGCGACTGCGCGTACGCCCCGGCGGTCTGGCACCGCGACGCAGCCGGCTTCGACGCCGCGACTGCCGTGCGGGTCCGCCGGGCGCCCGTCGTGGTGGACTTCAACCTCGACTGACCCGGATTCTGGCCGGCCGCCGGAACCTTCTCCCGGGCCCGTGGGTGGGAGTGGTGGAGAAGGGGGGTGACGGTGTCCGACGGCGATCCGATCTCCGAGCTCTACGCCAGCTGTTTCCGACGCCTCGTCGTTCAGCTGTACGCGGTGACCGGTGACCTGACCGAGGCGCAGGAGGCGGTCCAGGAGGCGTTCACGCGAGCACTGATGGCGCCAGGGCGGTTCGCCGAGCTGGAGAACCCGGAGGCCTGGTTGCGTCGCGTCGCGGTGAACTGGGCCCGCAGCCGGTACCGCCGCCGTCGGGTGCTCGACGGGCTGCTGCGCCGCATCGGTCCACCGCCGGCCGTCGCCGACCACTCCCCGGAGCACCTCGCCCTGCTGTCCGCGCTGCGCGTGCTGCCCGAGGGGCAGCGACATGCGCTGGCCCTGCACTACCTCGTCGACCTGCCGGTGGACGAGGTCGCCGCGACGCTGGGCGTGTCGTCGGGGACGGTGAAGTCCCGGCTGTCGCGGGGCCGGGTCGCTCTGGCGGCGTTGCTCGCCGACACTGACGCCACGGAAACCGGGAGGATCGATGTCCGGTCGTGAGTTCTCCGGGTTCGACGTCGACACCGTCACCGAGGCCGTGTCGCAGCCGCCCCTCGACGAGCTGCGCACCACTGCCCGATCCCGTCGGCGCCGGTCGGTCGCGACGGTGACCACCGCACTGGTCGTCCTGGCCGGGCTGACGGTCGTACCGCTGGTGGTCGAGCCGGACCGGGGCACGCCGGCCGACCCGCCGAGACCGTCAGGTGCGCAGTTCAGCGAATTCACGCTGACCGGGCCCGACTCCGGGGTCGACGTGCGGCAGGACGGCTGCGTTGTGCGCTTCGCGTACACCGGCGACGACGGCCGCAGTTGGTCGGACTGGGACGCGGCGCGCTTCGAGGGCACCCGATGTGCGGCCGACACCGCCTCAGCGACGCCGAGCAGCAGCATGGACTTCTCCGTGCTCGGTGAGCGGTCGTACCTGGTCACCGACTACGGCCTGGCCCACCTCTCCACCGACTACGGCCGCACCTGGCGGGACGCGGATTCCGCGATCGTCGCCGTGCCCACCTTCCCGGCGACGGCCCGACCTGTCTCCTGCGGATTCGGCTGTGAGGCGGTGTCGGAGCCGCTGGCGGTGGACCCGTCGAGCGGAACGGTGTACCGCCTCACCACCCCGGCGCCCACGTTGCTGTCGCTGTTCAGCCTCTACCCGGCAGCGGACGGCAGCATCTGGGCCACGTACCAGACAGGCGGCTCCCAGGGGGCGACAGTCGCCCGTAGCGCCGACCGAGGGGCGACCTGGACCACCTGGAAGGTGGGCGCCGACGCGGTGGTGATCACGGCGGTCGGGCTCGACGATCGGGAAGGGTACGTGCTGACCCAGTCGACGAAGCCGGCTGGCGGGGTGCGGCTGCTGCGGACCACCGACGGTGCGAAGACCTGGACGGACACCGGCGCCGAGTTGCCGGCGCAGCTGCACTACGACCTCACTGTGGGGTCGGACGGCTCCCTGCTGG
>NZ_JBEYSL010000413.1:0-6071 GCF_040642735.1 Micromonospora sp. NPDC047753
CTCGGCGGCCGCTGCGTGGTCAACTCGGTGAACTTCGAGGACGGCGACGGCCCCGAGTCCCGGTTGGTCGTGGTGGTGCTGCTGATCAACCTGCACGCGGCGCTCGGGGTGCTGGTCGCGGCCAGCGCGGTGCCGCTGCTGCTGATCAGTCGCCGGTTCGGCCGGCACTACCACGCCGCGTCCCGCCGGATGCAGGATCAGCAGGGCGACGTGGCGACGCTGGTCGAGGAGACCGCGCAGGGCCTGCGCACCATGAAGGCGTACGGGCGGGGGCCCGAGCTGGCCGCTCGCTTCGCCGGTGCGGCCCGGCGGCTGCACAACACGGGCGTCGACAAGGGGCGGCTGCTGGCGAACACCTCGGCGCTGCTCGACCTGGTGCCCAACGTGAGCCTGGGCGTGGTGCTGGCGGCCGGGGCGGCCGCCGCCGCGCAGGGCGCGCTCACCATCGGCGAGCTGGTCGCGTTCGTCAGCCTCCAACTGATGCTCATCTGGCCGGTGCAGTCACTGGGTTGGATCATCGCCAACGGTCAGGAGGCGGCCACCGCCGCCGACCGCATCCAGGAGGTGCTGGACACCCCACCGGAGATAGTGGATTCCGCCGGCGCTGTCGCGCTGCCGCGCAGCGCGGTGCACGGTCGGTTGCGCTTCGAGCGGGTCGCGTTCAGCTATCCGGGTGCCACCAGCGGGGTGCTCCGCGAGATCGACCTGACCATCGAGCCGGGCGAGACGCTGGCACTGGTCGGCGCCACCGGCTCCGGCAAGAGCACGCTGCTCTCCCTGGTGCCCCGGCTGCACGACGTGACCACCGGCCGGATCACCCTGGACGGGCACGACCTGCGCGAGCTGCGGCTGGCCTCGCTGCGTCGGCTGGTCGGGGTGGCGTTCGAGGAGCCGACGCTCTTCTCCATGTCGGTGCGGGAGAACCTCACACTGGGTCGCCCGGACGCCGACGACGACGAGATCCGTGCGGCCCTCGCGCTGGCCCAGGCCGACTTCGCGTACGACCTGCCCTGGGGGTTGGCGACCCGGGTGGGCGAGCAGGGGTTGTCCCTCTCCGGCGGGCAACGGCAACGGCTCGCGTTGGCACGGGCCGTGCTCGGACGACCGGCGGTGCTGGTGCTGGACGATCCGCTCTCCGCTCTCGACGTGCACACCGAGGCCCTGGTCGAAGCGGCACTACGGCGGGTCCTGCGCGACAGCACCGCGCTGCTGGTGGTGCACCGGCCGTCGACGATCGCGCTGGCCGACCGGGTCGCCCTGCTGGAGGACGGACGGATCACGGCGACCGGCCGGCACTCCGACCTGCTGGCCACCGTCCCGGCGTACCGGGCGCTGCTCGCCGCCGAGCCGCCCGCCGGGCAGCCACCTCCGGCCGGGGCCAGCGGCCCGAGTTCGTCGCCTTCGGACGGGTGGGGGCTGGTGCGCTCGTGAGGGTGCCGGAGCAGGCCGACCCGCCTCCCGAGGAGGAGCCCGAGCTCAACCGCTGGCGCGGCACCGCCACCGACCCGGAGGCCGACCGCAGTCGAGCTGAGGACACCAGCCCCGAGGCGGTCGCCCGGCTACGCCGGCTCAGCCGAACCCTGCTGGGCGACCTGCTCCGCCCGCATCGGCGGCGTCTCGCCGCGGCGGTCGCCCTGCTGCTGGCCCAGAACGCCGCCGCGATGGCCGGCCCGTACCTGGTCATGATCGGCATCGACCGGGCCATCCCGCCGTTGCGCGCCGACGACGCCGGCCCGCTGGTCACCGTCGCCGGGGCGTTCGCGGTGGCCGCGGTGACCGAGTACGCGGCCCGCCGCGGTTTCCTCACCCTCTCCGCCCGGATCGGCCAGGCCGTCCTGCTCGACCTGCGGCAGCGGGTGTTCGGGCACTTCCTGCGGCTGTCGGTGGGCTTCCACGAGCGGTACACGTCCGGCCGGATGGTCTCCCGGCTCACCAGTGACCTGGACTCCATCGCCGAGCTGGTCGACGGTGGGATCGACAGCCTGGTGCTGGCCGGGCTCTCCATCCTGTCGGTGGCCGCCATCCTGCTCTGGCTGGACCTGCCGCTGGCGGCCGTGACGCTGCTCGCCTTCCCTTTCCTGTTCTGGCTCTCCCGCTGGTTCGCCCAGTCGTCGGCCAGCGCGTACCGACGGACCCGGGACGCGGTCGCGCTGGTCATCGTGCACTTCGTCGAGTCGATGCGGGGCATCCGGGCGGTGCAGGCGTTCCGCCGGGAGCCTCGCAACCAACAGATTTTCGTGGCGCTCGGCGACGACTACCGGCGGAGCAGCCTGCACGCGTTCCGGCTGATCGCCACGTACTCGCCCGCGATCAAGCTGATCGGCAACGTCACAGTGGCGGCGGTGCTCTGCTACGGCGGTTGGCGGGTGCTCGGCGGGCAGACCGAGATCGGTGTGCTCGCCGCGTTCCTGCTCTACCTACGCCGCTTCTTCGAGCCGATGCAGGAGCTGAGCCAGTTCTACAACTCGTTGCAGTCGGCGACGGCCGCACTCGAGAAGCTGGCCGGGGTGCTCGACGAACGACCGGCCGTCGCCGAACCGGTCCGGCCGACACCGCTGCCGACCGGTCCCGGCCGCGGCGAGTTGATCTTCTGCTCGGTCGGCTTCGGCTACCGGGCCGACACCCCGATTCTCTGCCGGCTGGAGCTGACAGTGCCGGCCGGGCAGACCGTGGCGCTGATCGGCCCCACCGGGGCGGGCAAGTCGACGATCGCCAAGCTGGTCGCCCGGTTCCACGACCCCGACACCGGCACGGTCCGGCTGGACGGGGTCGACCTGCGTGACGTACGCGACGCCGACCTGCGCCGCGCGGTGGTGCTGGTGACGCAGGAGAACCACCTGTTCAGCGGGACCGTCGCGGAGAACATCAGGTTCGGTCGCCCGGGGGCCGACGACGCCGCCGTCCAGGCCGCCGCGCGGGCGATCGGCGCGCACGACTTCATCGCCGCACTACCCGAGGGGTACGCCACTCAGGTGCACCGGCGCGGCGGCCGGCTCTCCGCCGGCCAGCGGCAGCTGGTCGCGTTCGCCCGAGCGTTCCTGGCCGACCCGACAGTGCTGATCCTGGACGAGGCGACGTCGTCGCTGGACGTGCCGACGGAACGTCTGGTGCAGCGGGCACTCGGCACCATCCTGCGCGACCGCACCGCACTGGTGATCGCACACCGGTTGTCCACCGTGGAGACCGCTGACCGGGTACTCGTCCTCGACGGCGGAAGGGTCGTCGAGGACGGCCCGCCGGCCGTGCTCGCCGAGGCCGACGGCCGGTACGCCGCCCTGCACCGCCAGTGGCGTGACTCGCTGATCTGACCGGGCCGCCCCACCGCGGCCACGACCGCCGGCCGGTGTGTTCGGTCGCAACTCCGTCGCCCCGCAGCCGGTAGGTGCCTACGATCGCAGGATGACCGATACGGCGAGGACGGCCCGCGCCGGCGTTCCCGAGCGTCCGACCCTGGACGGGCTCGAGGAGAGCTGGGCACGCCGCTGGCAGGAGGAAGGCACGTACGCGTTCGACCGCTCGAAGCAGCGGAGCGACGTGTTCTCGATCGACACCCCACCGCCGACCGTATCGGGCGAGTTGCACATGGGGCACGTCTTCTCGTACACGCACACCGACACCACCGCGCGGTACCAGCGGATGCGCGGCAAGGCCGTCTTCTACCCGATGGGCTGGGACGACAACGGCCTGCCCACCGAGCGTCGGGCGCAGAACGTGTACGGGGTGCGCTGTGATCCGGCGCTGCCGTACGACCCGGTGTGGCGGCCACCGGCGGCTCCGGTCGACGACGCGGCCCGCCGCGACCCCACCCCGATCTCCCGGCGCAACTTCATCGAGCTGTGCGAACGGTTGACGGTCACCGACGAGCAGGCCTTCGAGGCGCTGTGGCGACGGCTCGGGCTGTCGGTGGACTGGTCGCTGACGTACACGACCATCGGCCGGATCGCCCGGACCACCAGCCAACGGGCGTTCGTCCGCAACCTGCGCCGCGGCGAGGCGTACCAGTCGGAGGCGCCGACCCTGTGGGATGTCGGCTTCGCCACCGCTGTCGCCCAGGCGGAGTTGGAGGACCGGGAGCGCCCCGGCGCCTACCACCGGCTGCGGTTCACCGCGGCCGACGGGCGGGAGGTGCTCATCGACACCACCCGGCCGGAGCTGCTACCGGCCTGCGTGGCGCTGGTCTGCCACCCCGACGACGAGCGGTACGCCGACCTGGTGGGCACCACCGTGCGCAGTCCGCTGTTCGACGTCGACGTGCCGGTGTACGCCCATCCCCTCGCCGAACCCGGCAAGGGCACCGGTGTCGCGATGGTCTGCACGTTCGGTGACCTGACCGACGTGACCTGGTGGCGTGAGCTGGGGCTGGACACCCGGGTGGTGATCGGCCGGGACGGTCGGTTGCTCCCCGAGCCGCCGCACGGGGTGCCAGCCCAGCCGTTCGCGGCGCTGGCCGGGCAGACCGTCAACGCCGCCCGCCGGGAGATCGTCGGGATGCTGGCCGACGCCGGTGACCTGATCGGCGAGCCGCGTCCGATCACTCACCCGGTCAAGTTCTACGAACGCGGCGACCGACCACTGGAGATCGTGTCGACTCGACAGTGGTATCTGCGCAACGGCGGCCGGGACGAGGCGCTGCGAGCCACGCTGCTGGGCAGGGGCGAGCAGCTGCACTGGGTGCCGGCGCACATGAAACACCGCTACGACAACTGGGTGGGCGGCCTCAACGGGGACTGGCTGGTCAGCCGTCAACGCTTCTTCGGCGTGCCGGTGCCGGTGTGGTACCGGCTCGACGACACTGGCGAGCCGGACTGGTCCCACCCTCTCACGCCGGACGAGTCGGCGCTGCCGGTCGATCCATTCAGCGATCCGGCACCCGGTTACGACGAGTCGCAACGCGGCCGACCGGGCGGCTTCATCGGCGACCCGGACGTCCTGGACACCTGGGCCACGTCCTCGGTGACCCCGCAGATCATCGGTGGCTGGGAGACCGACCCGGACCTGTTCGCCCGGGTCTTCCCGATGGACCTCCGCCCGCAGGGGCAGGAGATCATCCGGACCTGGCTCTTCGACACAGTGGTCCGCTCACACTTCGAGCACGGGGTGTTGCCCTGGCGGGACACCGTGCTCTCGGGCTGGATCCTCGACCCGGACCACAAGAAGATGGCCAAGTCCAAGGGCAACGTGGTCACCCCGCTGGCGCTGCTGGAGCAGCACGGCTCCGACGCGGTGCGCTACTGGGCGGCCAGCGGCAAGCCCGGCATGGACCTGGCCTTCGACCCGGCGCAGATCAAGGTCGGCCGGCGACTGGCCACCAAACTGCTCAACGCGTCCAAGTTCGCGCTCGGGCTGGGCGCCGCCGACGCGTTGCGCGCCCCGACGACCGCACCACTGGACCGGGCCATGCTCGCCGAACTGGCCACCGTCGTCACCGCCGCCGGCACCGCCTTCGACTCGTACGACCACACGGCGGCCCTGCAGGTCACCGAGGCGTTCTTCTGGCGGTTCTGCGACGACTACATCGAGCTGGTCAAGGAGCGGGCCTACGGCACCGGCCCGGCGGCGGACTCCGCACGGGCGGCGCTGGCCTCGGCGCTGTCGGTGCAGCTGCGGTTGTTCGCCCCGGTGCTGCCGTACGTGACCGAGGAGGTCTGGTCGTGGTGGCGGTACGGCTCGGTGCACCAGGCGCCGTGGCCCACCACCTACGAGGTGGCCCGGACGATCGAGGGCTCGGGTGACCCGGCGCTGCTGCGGCTCGCCGGTGACGCGTTGAGCCAGGTGCGACGGGCCAAATCCGAGCGGAAGCTGTCGATGAAGGCGGAGGTGCCGTTGGCGGAGGCGCTCGGCCCGGCGGCGCTGCTGGAGCAGCTCACGCTGGTCGCCGACGACCTACGGGCGGCGGGCCGGATCGGCAAACTCGACCTGCTCCCGGACCGTACCCCGGAGTTGGTCATCGCCTGCGCCTTCTGACCCGCCGGTCCGCCGCTGCCGAACTGCTCAACTTGTTCGGGTCGCTTGTGCGTCTGAGCGCGGCGCCCGGTCTCGGCACGCACATCCCGACCCAGCCGGGCCGTGCT
>NZ_JBEYSL010000414.1:0-6070 GCF_040642735.1 Micromonospora sp. NPDC047753
GGGGTGCGCGGGGTGCGCGGGGTGTGGGGTGCGCGGGGTGCGCGGGGTGTGGGGTGCGCGGGGTGCGCGGGGTGTGGGGTGTGGGGTGGGGTGGGGTGGGGGTTAGGTTGCTAGGGCGTTTAGGGCTTTTGCGTAGGTTGGGGGGATGTGGTTGGGGCCGCCGGGGGTGAAGACGTCCGAGTGGGCCACCGAGGACCAGGCCGTCTCCGGGACGGCGTCGACCAGGGCCCGGATCACCGGGGCGTCGCGCCACTGGTCCTGCTCGGCGAGCAGGCCGAGGGCCACCACCGACTCCTCGACCTCGCCCACGCACTCGAACGGCTTGTGCCCGTCCACGCCCAGCAACTCGCGGTAGCCGGGAATCTGCGACTCGTCGGCCAGGAGGTCGCCGCCGAAGATGTGGGTGACCCGCTCCCGCGGCATGAACGGCGCCATGGCCAGGAAGACGAAGCGACACTTCGGGCAGTCCCGGCACCAGCGCTCACTCGCGTCGCGCAGCTTGAACGCCTGGTTGCAGCTGGTCACCACGTCGTCGTACCGGGTGAACTCGGCGAACAGCCGGGCGATGTGCAGCTCGGACAGCGAACGCAGCAGGGAGAAGTACGGGTCGGTCAGGCCGGCGTGCTCGGCCAGCGACGCCCGCAGCAGCCCTTCGGCCTCGACACCCTTGGACCACTGGTGGTTGATCTCGTGGCCGTTCCAGACCAGGTTCGGGTCGGACGCCGAACGCTCGTTGGACATCACCACCGGGCCCAGCCCGTGCAGGACGGCGGTGGCCACCGCGATCAGAGAGTTGATGGCGGTGACCGGGATGTGCCCGTTCAGCGCGCCGGCGGCGTTCAGGTCGAACAGCACCGGGTCGATGCGCCGCCGGGCGGCCAGCGGAACCAGCCCGGACGCCTCGTTGACGGCGACGATCACGTGGTTCGGGTTGACCGAGAACGGCACCGGGTCCAGTTCGGCGTGGCGCAGCGCCTCCAGGCTGACGATCGAGTCCTTACCGCCGCCGACCGCCGAGAGCGGGCGACGGTCCGAGTCGTCGTACACCCGGGCCGGCGTCACCACACCGGTCGGCACCTCGGGGCGCAGTTCGAGCACGTGCGGCAGTTGGTTGCGGTACGCGTACTCCGCGAGGCCCCTGGTGTAGACGGCCGTGACGTAGTCGACGGTGGCCGCGCCCAGCGGCGTCGGCAGCACGAGCCGGGGCGGCGCGGCGGCCTTGTAGTAGCTGACCCCGGCGACGAGGTGGAGCACCTCCAGCACCCGGTTGAGGGTCGCCACCGTCTCGTCGGAGGGCGGTTCCGCCGGCAGCGGGAGCGTGATCACCTCGGTGAACCGCTGCTCGCCGGCCGGGCCGGTCAGGGCGTAGTCGAACAACACCTCGCCGGTGGCGAAGTCGATCGAGTAGGACGGGAAGGTGAAGGCGTCCATCCGCCGGAGCTGCTCGTTGGGCACACGCCATACTAGGCCCTGGTTCGTCCGGCCGTGTCCGGACCGGGCCCGCCCTGCCGCCGCCGTGACCCCCGAGGAGACACCAGTGCGCCTGTCTGACCTGCGCGGACGTACCGTCGCCGTCTGGGGCACCGGTCGGGAGGGCCGGGCCGCTGTGACAGCGATCGCCGCCCACGGCCCGGCCGAGATGGTCGCCGTGGACGACAGCGCGAACTTCCTGTCGCTGCCGTGGGACGGCCCCCTGGCCGAGGCGGCGCCGCTGGTCACCGGCGAGGCGGGCTTCGAACGGCTGGCCGCCGCGGACGTGGTGGTGCGGTCCCCGGGCGTGCCCCAGACCCACCCGTGGCTGGTCGAGCTGCGGCGCCGCGGGGTCATGGTGACCCAGGGCACCGCGTTGTGGATGGCCGACCACGCCGCGCGCACCGTCGGGGTCACCGGCAGCAAGGGCAAGAGCACCACCTCCAGCCTGATCAGTCACCTGCTCACCGCGATGGGGCGACCGAACGTCTTCGGCGGCAACATCGGGGTGCCGACCCTGGACCTGCCGGAGGCGGAGCTGTACGTGTTGGAGCTGTCCAGCTACCAGTGCAGCGACCTCACCGACTCGCCGCGGGTGGCGGTGGTCACCGCGCTCTTCCCCGAGCACCTGGACGCGCACGGCGGGGAGCGGGAGTACTACCGGGACAAGCTCAACCTGCTCGCCCACGACCCGCAGACGATCGTCGTCAACGGTGGCGACCCCAGGCTGGCCGCGGAGCTGGGTGAGCTGCCGGCGGTCCGCGCCGGAAGCCCCGACACCACCCACGTCGCCACCGGCTCCGACGGTACGCAGTGGTTCCACTTCGGTGACCAGCCGCTGTTCCCGCGCGCGGTGCTGCCGCTGGTCGGCCGGCACAACGAGGGCAACCTCTGTGTCGCGCTCGCCGTCCTCGACGCCCTCGGCGTGGACGTGGTGGCCGGTAAGGACCACCTCGCCGTCGCGGTCGCCGAGTTCCAGGGGCTGGCCCACCGGCTCACCGAGATCACCGACCCGTCCGGGCTGACGTTCGTCGACGACACCCTCGCCACCAGCCCGTACGCGGCGATGCACGCCATCGACGCGTACGACGGGCGGCCGTTGACGGTGATCGTCGGGGGCAATGACCGGGGTCTGGACTACTCGCCGTTGGCCGAGCACCTGGCCGAGCGGGAGCTGACCGTGATCGGAATTCCGGACAGCGGCACCCGGATCGTCGAGGTGCTCGCCGGCCTGCCGAAGGTGCGTACCGAACTGGTCGACGACCTGGTGGACGCGGTCCGGCTGTCCCGCGAGGTGACCCCGGCCGGCGGGGTGGTTCTGCTGTCCCCGGCCGCGCCCAGCTACGGCCAATTCCGCAACTTCGAGCACCGCTCCGAGGTGTTCGCGCAGGCGGTCGCCGACACCGCCCGCTGAATCAGCCCCGGTCGGCCGGGCTGGGGTCCGGTGACTGCATTCCGGGCAGGAGCACCGTGTCGGTGTCGTCCTCGTCCCGGGTTGGCGCGGGTGCGACGGGTTCCGTGCCGGCACCGGCGCGACGGTGGTCCTTGTCCGGGGTCCACGCGAAGGCGAGTGCCCCGCCGGTCAGGGCCAGCAGCATCCCGACCACGAAGCCGCCCAGGTTCGAGGTCAGCCAGGAGACCAGCCCGAGCACCAGCGAGACCACCGCGTAGAAGACCCGCTGTTGCGGAGTGGTGATCAGCAGCACCCCGCAGATCACCAGGATGGTGGGTACCAGGTACGCGGCGAGCCCCTGCGGCCCGATGTGCAGCAGCACCCCGAGCGGCGCGCGGAGGGTCGCCAGCATCTCCGCGCCCCCGAGGGCGATCAGCACGGCGGCGGTGAACGGGCGGGACCGCCGCCAGCGGCGCCACCGCCCGCGGGATCCGCGGATGGCCGGCGTCGTCTGGTGTTGTTCGGCGCTCACGTCAGCACCCGTCGGAGGTGAACGCCATGCGCAGGTTGGGCAGGTTGAAAACGGCAGCGGTGGTGGCGTAGTTGTTCTGCCGCAGGTTCTCGATGACGATCGAGTCCGCCTGCTGGGAGAAGACGCCGGGGTTACCCTTCACGCCGGGCACCTTGTCGAGCGTGCTGGCGTCCTGCCCGATGTCGATGTTCTTGAAAGCGGCGTTGCCGGCGATCTCGTCGCCGTCGACCACCAGGGTCCGGGCGGTGACCGGTTTGTCGCCGCCGCCGGCGGTGATCTTCAGGAAGACGCCGCCGAGGTTGATGCTCTGGCAGAGGTTGGCCAGCTCCGCCTTGTCGATCGCCGAGACCATCACCAGGACCTGCCCGCCGGTGTCGCCCTGGTTGGGGCTGTCCGGGATCATCTGGTCGAGGGTGGCGAACTGCTCGAAACCGGTGCCGGTGAGCCTGTCGGCGGTGACGGTGAACGGCATCCCGGAGATGGCGAACTGCGCGCCCAGCACGCCCTGGGCGGTGAGCATGATCATGCCGGCGGCGCCCGCCATGACGACGCCGAACGTGGCGGCGAACCGGCGCCAGCGCACGCCGGCGCGCGGCGGGTCGGGTGCGATTGGTGCGGTCTCCTCCGACATGGCGACTCCCTCGTGATCATTCATCGGCGACAATGGGAATTGCGACTCTGGTCTGCGCCTGGTGGGCGCAGAGCCGAAGTTACCGCCGAGTAAAGGGCAGGTCAACGGAGTGTGGCAGTCATTTGGGCGGTATTTGTTAAATGCGGCCAAAGTGAAAAACCGCTGCGGTTTCCGACCGCGTGATCAGGAGTGGTGGGCCGGTGCGCACGGCGCGGTCGTGCTCGGGCCGTCGTCCGGCCTTATCGGCCGGGTCGCCTGAGCCGCGCCCTCGGTGCCCAGGAACGGTGCCACGGCCGCGTAGGTGAGCACGGGCAGCAGTTGCGGCAACTCCTCCGCCCGCCCCTGCGCCACACGTCCCCGAACGGTGGCGTAGATACCGCCGACCACAGTGGACACCAGCTCGTCGCGGTCCACCTCGGCGAGCGTCGGCCCCGGGCCGGCGTCGGCGAAGAACCGGCGGAAGCTGCTGAGCAGCGCGTCGCGCTCGCGGCGGGCGTCCGGGCCGGCCGCGTCCACCTCGACGAGCGCCATCCGGGCGAACGCCGGCACGCTCGCCAGCACCTCCAGCAGGGTGCGCAGCGCGGCGCGTGCCGCGTCCGGCCAGGTCGGGCCGGCCTCGCGGTAGGCGCTCTCCATCAGCTGGGACACCACGGCGATCCCGTGCCGGTACGCGGCGAGAAAGGCGTCCTCCTTGCCGGTGAAGAGGGCGTAGAAGGCCGGCCTGGTCACGCCGGCGGAGTGGCAGATGTCGCTGACCCGGGCGTTGTCGTAGCCCTTGGTCGCCACCTCGTGCACGAGCCCGTCGAAGAGGCGGTCGCGCTGGGTGGCGGCCACGACCTCTGCGGAGACTCGTCGCGGGCCGCGCTTGATCGCGCGATCCGGGTCGCGGCCTGGACGTGCGCCCGGCAGGGGCGCCGGCACCGGCGGTCGGTGGCTCTGCGTGGTCAATTCATTGACCTCCTTTGATGCGTTGACTTTGCGACCCTCCGGGGTTTATAACTTTCCTCACGCTCAGTTGGCTCCCCGTCACCTTTGGTGATCTCCCCGGATGGTCACCCTGACTCGTCGAAGGAGGGCTCGATGGCTGTCATTATCGCCGACGAGGAACGCTCTCCCAATGCCGGAAAGGCGCAGGTGACGCGGCTACGCCGCAGTGCACCACGCCGAGCCGCCCGCTGACCCGCGGCGCCTCCGTCACCAGCGGTCGACCCGACGGTCGCCCGGCACCTCCACCACCGCCGTCCACCGTGGATGGCCACAATCGCCGCCCGGACATACCTGCCCGGCGGTGACCGCCTGTGCGGTCCGCTCGTTCCCGTCCCACCACCGGAAGGAAACACCATGCTCAGGTACGGAAAAATCGGCGGGGGCCTCGTCGCCCTCGCGCTGCTGACCGGTCTCGTGGCCGGCGCGCCAGCCTCCGCCGACCCGTCGGCCGCGCTCGCCGGCAACGTCCTGACCTACCCCACCGCCGGCGGCACCGCCGTCGCCGTCAACGACGTCATCCAGGCCAGCCTCAAGACCAGCACCAACGCCACCTTCTACAACTCGACCTCGGGCACCACCGGCATCAAGTGCGCCGCGTCCAGCTTCAGCGCCAAGGTGCTCACCAACCCGACCGCACCGGGCACCGCCACCGAGAGCCTCACCGCCCAGAGCTTCGGCACCTGCACCACCAACGTGTTCGGCACCACCGGAGTGCAGAGCATCGCCCTCAACAACCTGCCGTACGCCACCTCCGTCACCAGCGCCGGCGTCGTCAAGATCTCCGGCACCACGGCGGCGCCGGTCCAGAGCACCGTCGTGCTGAACTCGCTGCTCGGCGCAATCACCTGCGTCTACCGGACCAGCACCAACAGCCTCACCGGTGCGGCGGCCAACGCCACCAACTCGATCACCTTCACCAACCAGCCGTTCACCAAGTTCTCCGGCCCGTCCCTCTGCTTCGGCTTCACCGGGGGATCCGCGAGTAGCGGGCGGTCTGCACCAACTGGTACGGACATTATTCAGATTCCGTAAATATCGGACTTGGTCCACTTTGCCC
>NZ_JBEYSL010000415.1:0-6070 GCF_040642735.1 Micromonospora sp. NPDC047753
CCTGGACGCCGGAGAGGGGGATCGCGACGACGCGTACCTGGCCTCCCCAGTACTGCCGGGCCACGGCCCGGTAGTCACCGCGGTCGCCGAGGTCGACGGTGCGCGGTCTGGCGTCGACCGGTAGGTCGGCCAGTACGGCGACCTCCCCCACCTGGACGGGCTGCGGGTCGGGGAACGCGTTGGAGACGCTCTTGGTCAGGGTGCGGGCGCTCGTCACGCGACCGTCGGTGATCTCGGCGACCACCACGCCGGACGGCAGCCCGGGTGGGATGCCCGGTCCGTCACCGGGGAAGGCCGGCCGTCCCGGACGGTCGCCCCGCATGGCCGTCGCGGGGGCCAACTGGGCGTCCAGCCGGTCGATCAGGAAGTGCCGCAGCGCCACAGTGGTCAGGCCCCCGATCGCGACGCTCACCAACGCGAGCAGCGCGAGCAGGGCAAACACCAGTCGGGTACGCAGGGAGCGCCCGGCCAGCCAGCCACGGGTGGCGCGCAGTGGGCGGCGCCTACTCGGCGGGTCTGAGGACATAACCCGCACCGCGCAGCGTATGGATCATCGGTGCCCGGCCGGCGTCGATCTTCTTGCGCAGGTACGAGATGTACAGCTCCACCACGTTGGCCTGGCCCCCGAAGTCATAGTTCCACACCCGGTCGAGGATCTGCGCCTTGCTGAGCACCCGGCGCGGGTTGCGCATCAGGAAACGCAGCAGCTCGAACTCGGTAGCGGTGAGAGTGACGAGCTGGCCGGCCCGGCGGACCTCGTGGCTGTCCTCGTCGAGGCTGAGGTCACCCACGGTCAGCACCGCCTCCTCCTGCGCGGCGATCGCCAGCCCGGAGCGGCGCAGCAGCGCACGCAGCCGGGCGATGACCTCCTCCAGGCTGAACGGTTTGGTGACGTAGTCGTCGCCGCCGACGGTCAACCCGGCGATGCGTTCCTCGACCGCGTCGCGGGCGGTCAGGAAGAGCACCGGCACGGTGGGGGCGTGCTCGCGCAGCCGGCGCAGCACCTGGAAGCCGTCCAGGTCGGGCAGCATCACGTCGAGCACCACGGCATCCGGCTGGAACTGTCGGGCGGTGCTCAACGCCGCCATGCCGTTGCCGGCGGTGCGGACCTGCCAGCCCTCGTAGCGCAGGGCCATCGACAGCAGGTCGGTGAGCGTGGGTTCGTCGTCGACCACCAGCACCCGGACGGGTTCCCCGTCGGGGCGACGCAGCTCGATCCGGCTCGGCGCGGCCTGCCCGTTCATGACCATGGGCCCCATGGTGGCCGCCACGCCTGTGCCGCGCCCCTGCGGAAGCTGTGCGCGGGCTGTGCGGGCGGGCCGACGCGACGCCGCCGACACCATCGGTCAGCCCCGCCTCGTGGTCACTCGGACACCCCGTACGCGTCGGTGCGCACGAACCGCATGCTCCAGCCGCCGGCCTCGTCGGGCCGGTCGCGTTCGTAGAGGTGGTCGGGGCCGGGCTGCACCGGCCCAGTGCCGTCCGGGTGCCGCATGATCCAACGCTGGGGTGGGGCGCCGTCCGAACCGGCCGGCAGCAGCCGGACCAGGCCGTCCGCGGGCCCGCCGACGAAGCGTACGGTGACCTCGCTCATCGCGGCGCCCCCTCGGGTGACCGTGCCGGCACAATCGGTGACACCGGCTCTGGCTCGCAAGCTACCGCACCGACCGCTCCGGCGCAGCGAGGTGCGCGGGGCCCACGTGCCCCGGACCGGGCTCGGTTTGCCCAGTTCGGAGGGCGGGTACCGCGATCGGAGCAACCCGGCCGTCGGCCGGGCGAGGACGAGGAGCGGTCGATGCGGATGCTGGACGAGCGGTACCGGCTCGAGCAGCGCATCGGTGTGGGCGGGATGTCCGAGGTGTGGCGGGCCTACGACCAGGTGCTGGACCGGCCGGTCGCGGTGAAGCTCATCTCTCCCGGCCGCGACGATCGGGACGGCCCGGTGGACCGGATCCGGGCCGAGGCCCGGTCGGCGGCCCGGCTGGAACACCCCAACGTGGCCAGCGTGCACGACTTCGGCACCTCCACGACGTGGCCGGGCCGACCGGTGCCCTACATCGTCATGGAGTTGGCCGAGGGTGAGACGCTCGCCGTGCACCTGCGCGCCGGGCCGCTGGACTGGCAGATCGCGGTGCGGGTCTGCGCGGAGGTCGCCGCCGCGCTGGCCGCCGCGCATGCCGAGGGCATCGTGCACCGGGACGTCAAGCCCGCCAACGTCATCCTCACGCCGGCCGGGGTGAAGGTGCTCGACTTCGGCATCGCCATCGCCGCCGGAGAACCCGACCCGATGCCGACCGGCATGGTGCTCGGCACCCCGGCGTACCTGGCGCCCGAACAGCTGGACGAGGCGCCCGCCACCCCCGCCGCCGACATGTACGCCCTCGGCGTGCTGCTCTACTACAGCCTGACGGCCCGCCTGCCCTACCGCGCGACGACCTCCAGCGAGTTGCTTCTCGCACGCCGCTGTCAGCCACCGGAGCCGCTGCCCGACATCGCCGGGCTCCCCCCGGAGGTCGCCGAGCTGTGCCGCTCCTGCCTCGCCGAGGACCCCGAGCAGCGTCCGACCAGCCTGGTCGCCGCGCTGCTGCTGGCCGAGGCAGTGGACGCCCGGGTGTACGTGCCGATGACGATCCCGACGACCCGCCGGCCGGCCCCGACGTCGCCGTGGACCGAACGGGCCGCCGCGGAGGCCACCGAGGCGGTGGTGCTGGTGGACGAGCCGAACCTGCCCGCCGGGCGCTGACGGCGCGACCCCGTGGCGTTTGACGGCGCGACCCCGTGGCGTTTCGCCGGGCGGCGAAGGGGTAGCCGGCCTGGTGAGCGACGGGAGAAACGCGATGCCGGATCAGAGTTCCTGGCTGCGTGAGGCCACAGCGACCGCCGAGGGCGGTCACGTACGCACCGACGATGGCGGGCTCTCCACCGCGCTGGCCTCACCGCTGGCGCCGCACTGCACCGGGCTGACCCCGGAACAGTTGCTGGCCGCGGCCTTCGCCTCCTGCCTGCATCACGCGGCGGTGGAGGTGGCCGGGGAGATCACCGACGAGGCGCACACCGTGCAGGTCCGGGCGGAGGCGAAGCTGGGGCGGGACAACGACGGCCGGTACCGGGCCGACGTCCACGCGGAGATCTCCTCAGCCGGGCTGAGCCGGGATCAACTGGCCGACCTGGTCGAGTACGCCGACCGGCTCTGGCCGTTCTCCAGCAGCGACGCCAGTCGCCACCGCCTGACCGTCACCCCAGCCGAGAACGGCCGCCACTGACCCAGGCCCCAGCCTGCCCGCCACCCCGCACGCCCACCGCGCCGACCCTGCACCTTCGGTCGCCCCACCGCGCCGTTCTTGCGCACGCGCGCGCCCCATCGCGTCGATCTTGCACTTTCGGTCGCCGAAATGAGGGGTATGCCCCTTATGCCGCGACAGCAAGTGCAAGATCGGCGAGCAGGGCACGGAGCCTGGGGCGGTGCGGGCGGGCGGGTCGGTGGGGGGCCGGTTGGTGGAGGTGCGCCTCGGCTGTTTGGCTGACCCCTGATGGGGGCTGCAGATGCGGCCTGCGGAGGGGCTCGGCGAGCGGATTCACCCGGCAAGTCGGGAATAACCGTCTGGCGTACGTCGCGAGGTTGGTCGACTCTGCTCCCGCTTTGCCCATTGAAGTCGGCATGATCGGGGCAAATTGTGGCGCATGCCACCGTACGGGCTGGTGGCATCGCGCATTCAGCTCTTTAGCCTCGTCAGGTGCACCCCGACGACCCCTCCGCCCAGAAGCTGACCGACGCGCGCCCGACCACCCCTTCGGACGACGCCGCCTCAACCGAACGGACGATCGGCCGTCACCGCGCTGCCGAAGCGCCGCGGCGGGCCCTGCTGGGCTCGACCCCGGTGCGGGTGGCGCTGGCCACCGGCGTCACCTGCTGCCTCAGCCTCGTCGCGGTCGCCACCGCGCGAGGCAACGACGACACCCCGCGTACGGTCGAGCCGCTCGCCGAGGCGGTGGCCGACCGCGCCGCCATCGCCGACGAACGCGCCTCCCGGTCGCTGGACCGCGACGCCGCCCCCGCCCGGGTCCTGCCGCCCAGCCCGACGGCGAAGCCCACCCCCACCCCCACCGCCGTCCGCAAGGCGCCCAAGAAGCCGGTCAAACCCCGCCGCCCCCGGCCGGTCGCCGGCCTCGACCAGGCGCAGATGGACAACGCGAAGATCATCGTGGACGTCGGCCTGGAGATGAAGATGCCGCGCCGCGCCCTGGTGGTGGCACTGTCCACCGCCATGCAGGAGAGCAACCTCTACAACCTGGCCAGCGACGTCCTGCCGGAGTCGGCGGAGTACCCGAACCAGGGCAGCGGGTCCGACCACGACTCGGTCGGGCTGTTCCAGCAGCGGCCCAGCAGCGGCTGGGGCACGGTTGCCCAACTGATGCGCCCGTCCTACGCCGCGCGGGCCTTCTACAGCGCGCTCAACGAGATCCCCGGCTGGCAGGACATGAGCGTCACGGCAGCCGCCCAGGCCGTGCAGATCTCCGCCTACCCGGACGCGTACGCCCAGCACGAGGATCGGGCGACCACCGTCGCGGCGGCGCTCACCGCCTGAGCCGGGCTCCCACGCCCGCGTGTCTCAGCGACGGCCCGGCGGAGGCTGCGCACCCTCGTCCACGCCGCCGACCCCGACCCGGCTGCCCGGCACCCCGGCGGCTGCGGTGGGGGTGTCGGCGGGCACCTGCTCGACGGTCACCTGGCTGAGGATCTCGTCCACCCGAACCTCGCGCCGTCGGCGAGCGTCCAGCGCCGCCTCGAAGTCGCGCCGGGCCTGCACGGCCTCCGCGTACGCCCGCTCCCGCACCCGCCGTGCCTCGTCGCGGGCCTCGTCCAGCTCGGCGCGGGCCTGGGCCAGCACCTCGGCTGCCTCGCGCCGCACCGCGTCACCGGCGGGCCGGGTGGCAGCGGCGTCGCCCAGGTCGAGTCGTCGCAGGAGGCCGCCGAGCGCGGCTGCCTCCTGACGAATCTCGTCCCATTCCCCGGCCGCCCCGGCTGCGCCCTCGGCCCGCGCCGCGAGCCGGGACAACCGAACCCCCAACTCGTCCAGGCAGTAATCCACCTGTCGCTGGTCGTAACCGGTCTCAACGACGGAGAACCTCATACTGTCGCCCCCCAGGCAGCTGCTGTTACTTCCCCACCTGGATCCTCGGCCGCGACCGCTCGCGCCGAGGGGGTTCGGGGAAAATGTTCAGCATGCGCGCAGGTGGCGCGAGGCTCAGACCCGCTTGGGCAGCACGACGACCCGACCGAAGAACTCGTCGATGCGGCGGACCACGTCGTTGAAGTCGTCCAGGTCGATCGGCTTGGTGACGTACGCGTTGGCCTGCAACGTGTAGCTGCCGACGATGTCGGTGTCGGCGTTGGAGGTGGTCAGCACGACGATCGGGATGGTCCGCAGATCCTCGTCCTGCTTGACCGCCCCGAGCACCTGACGACCGTCCATGCGCGGCATGTTCAGATCCAGCAGGATCACGTCGGGTCGGCGGGCATCTTCGTGCCGGCCCTCGGCGCGGAGAAACTCCATCGCCTCCTCGCCGTCACTCACCACGTCGATGATCTTGTCGACGTCGGAGTCCGCCAGCGCCTCCTCGATCATCAGCACATCACCCGGGTCGTCGTCGACCACCAGGATGCGTACCGGCTGCGGGCTGTCTGCGCCCATCACTACCTGCCTCGGAGTCGACGGGGACGGGACCCTGACGGTCACCGCGTTGGCGGGGGAAATGCTGGCGGGGAAATCTAGCCCATCAGGAAGCACTGCGGGACGCGGGGTCGACCGACTCCGGTTCGTACCGCAACACGTCGGCGAGGCCGGTCACCCGCAGCACCCGCTCGACCCGCCCGTTGGCACCGGTGAGCCGCAGCCACCCCCCGTCGGCCGCCGCCTGGTTGTCGCCCCGGACGAACACGGCCATCCCGGTGGAGTCGCAGAACGTGAGGTCGGCCACCACGGCCACCGCGAGGGTGACCCCGGCCAGATAGGGGCCGCGCAGCCGGGCCGCTGCCACACCGACCACCGCGCCGATCGCGACCGTGCTG
>NZ_JBEYSL010000416.1:0-6055 GCF_040642735.1 Micromonospora sp. NPDC047753
GTCGCGATCACATTTATCTTTTTGTAACACTACTGTGAGTGACGAAGCGGAGGTTGATCAGCGATCTCTGCAGGCCGGATACCCCCTCCCGTGCCGGGCGGCGCCCGCCGGACGGGCCCCGACCCTCCCTTAAGAAGGAGACCCCCGTGTCCGCGACCCCCCTGCTGGAACTCCGCGGGATCGACAAGAGCTTCGGTCCCGTCCAGGTGCTCCGCGACGTCGCCCTGACCGTCCACCCGGGTGAAGTGACCGCATTGGTCGGCGACAACGGCGCCGGCAAGTCGACCCTGGTGAAGTGCATCAGCGGCATCCACCCCACCGACGCCGGAGAGTTCCTGTTCAACGGTGAACCGGTGCACATCGGCAGCCCCCGCGACGCTGCCACGCTCGGCATCGAGGTCGTCTACCAGGACCTCGCGCTCTGCGACAACCTGGACATCGTGCAGAACATGTTCCTCGGCCGGGAGAAGCGCAGCGGCATCGTCCTCGACGAGCCGACCATGGAACAGCTCGCCGCCGAAACCCTGGCGGGGCTCTCCATCCGCACCGTCACCTCACTCCGGCAGCACGTGTCCAGCCTCTCCGGCGGTCAACGACAGACCGTGGCCATCGCCAAGGCGGTGCTCTGGAACAGCAAGCTCGTCATCCTGGACGAGCCGACCGCGGCGCTCGGCGTGGCACAGACCGCCCAGGTGCTCGAACTGGTCCGACGCCTCGCCGACAACGGCCTGGCCGTGGTGCTCATCTCGCACAACATGAACGACGTCTTCGCCGTCTCCGACCGGATCGCCGCGCTGTACCTCGGCCAGATGGTCGCCCAGGTGAAGACCACCGACATCACCCACGCCCAGGTGGTCGAGCTGATCACCGCCGGGCGCTCGGGCGGGCTCGGCCTCGCCACCGACCCGGGCAGCAACGGCGACGGCCCGCAGGCGGCCGACTCGATCTCAGGAGGCGCCCGATGACCACCACCGCCGTGCGGAAGGACGACCCCGCCGCCGTCACACCGACGCCGACCATCGGGGGCCACTTCCGCAACTACCTGAGCCGGGTACGCGGTGGCGACGTCGGCGCGCTACCAGCCGTCCTCGGCCTGATCGTGCTCTGCACCGTCTTCGCGATCATGCGGCCGTCGTCGTTCCTGTCGGCCGGCAACTTCGCCAACCTCTTCACCCAGGGCGCGGCGGTCACGCTGATCGCGATGGGCCTGGTCTTCGTGCTGCTGCTCGGCGAGATCGACCTCTCCGCCGGCTTCGCCAGCGGCGTCTGCGCTGCGGTGCTGGCCAATGTGGTCACAGTGCTCGGCTACCCCTGGTGGGTCGCCGTGCTCGCCGCCGTCGCCACCGGTGTGGTCATCGGCACCACGCTCGGCATGCTCGTGGCGAAGATCGGCATTCCGTCCTTCGTGGTCACCCTCGCCGGCTTCCTCGCCTTCCAGGGCGTCGTACTGCTGCTCGTCAAAGAGGGCACCAACATCTCCGTCCGCGACGACGTGCTGGTCGCCATCGCCAACCGCAACCTCGCCCCCACGCTGGGCTGGGCGCTGACCGCCCTCGCGGTCATCGGCTACGCGGCGGTGCAACTGCTGCGCCACCGCACCCGGGTGGCCCGCGGCCTGATCACCGACCCGCTCGCGGTGGTGGCGCTGCGGATCGGCGGGCTCGCCGTCATCCTCGGCACCGCGGTGTACGTGCTCAACCTGGAGCGCAGCCGCAACGTCCTGATCAGCTCACTCAAGGGTGTACCGATCGTGGTGCCGATCATCGCGGTGCTGCTGATCATCTGGACCTTCGTGCTCCAACGCACCAGCTACGGCCGGCACATCTACGCCGTGGGCGGCAACCGCGAAGCTGCCCGCCGGGCCGGCATCGGCGTCGACCGGATCCGGGTCTCGGTCTTCGTGATCTGCTCCTCGATGGCCGCCATCGGTGGCATCGTGGCGGCCAGCCGGGCCAACTCGGTCGACCCGAACACCGGGGGCAGTAACGTACTGCTCTACGCGGTCGGCGCAGCCGTGATCGGTGGCACCAGCCTCTTCGGTGGCAAGGGCCGCGTCCTCGACGCCGTACTCGGCGGCGCGGTGGTCGCGGTCATCGAAAACGGAATGGGCCTGATGGGGTACGACGCGGGAGTCAAGTACGTGGTCACGGGCGTCGTGCTGCTGCTCGCCGCCAGCGTCGACGCGCTCTCCCGCCGCCGCGCGGCAGCCACCGGCACCCGCTGACCGCGCGGGAGGTAGCACCAGCATGCGCCCAGGACCGAGCCAGGATGACGTCCGACGGCAGAACCTTGGGGCCCTGCTGCGGCACGTGCATGTCCACGGGGCGACCACGCGTGCCGAACTGACCACCACGCTGGGCCTCAACCGCAGCACCATCGGCGCGCTCACCGCCGACCTGTCCGCGGTGGGGCTGGTCAGCGAAGGTGCACCGAAGGAAACCGGCCGGGCCGGACGACCCTCACTGGTCGTCCGGCCCGAGTCGACCCGGGTCTACGCGTACGCGTACTCGGTGGAGGTGGACCGGCTGCGCGCCGCCCGGATCGGGCTGGGTGGCTCGGTCCTGGACCGCCGGGACCTGGACCGGCCGCGCGGTCTGCTGGCCGCGGAGGCCGCGCCGCTGCTGGCCGGCGCGGTCAAGGAGATGCAGCAACTGGTGCCGGCGGACGCGATCTGCGTCGGCGCCGGCGTCGCGGTCTGCGGCATGGTCCGCCGGGACGACGGCCTGGTCCGACTCGGCCCCACCACCGGCTGGGTGGACGAGCCGATCGGCGCTGCCCTCGCCGACGAGTTGGGCATCGACGTACCGGTCACAGTGGGCAACGTGGCCGACGTCGCCGCGTTCGCCGAGCACGCACGAGGTGTGGCTGCGGGCTGTGACAACGTTCTCTACCTGTACGGCGACGTGGGCGTGGGTGCCGGCATCATCGCCGGTGGGCGCCGGCTGACCGGGCACGGCGGGTACGGCGGCGAGGTCGGCCACATGAAGGTGGTCCGCGACGGCAAACCCTGTGAGTGCGGGTCCCGGGGTTGCTGGGAGACCGAGATCGGCGAGCACGGCCTGTTGCGTGCCGCCGGGCGCTCCGACGCCCGGGGCCGCGACGCGCTGCTGGAGGTCTTCGACGCGGCCGACCGCGGGGACGCCCGCGCCCAGACGGCGGTTCGCCAGGCCGGCGACTGGCTCGGCTTCGGGGTGGCCAACCTGGTGAACGTCTTCAACCCCGAGATGGTCATCTTCGGCGGCACCATGCGTGACCTCTACCTCGCGGCGGCGGCCCAGATCCGCAGCCGGCTCAACTCCAACGCGCTCGGCGCCTGCCTGGAGCACGTCCGGCTGCGTACGCCGAAACTGGGTACGGACGCGCCCCTGATCGGCGCCGCCGAGCTGGCCTTCGAACGGCTCCTCGCCGACCCCCTCGACGTGGGCTGATCCGTACGCTGTCCGCCGTGGATGTCGAGCTGCTCGCTGTCACCCGCTGATCCGCTTCGCTTCGCGATGAACTGATCGCGCGATCAGCCCGTACCAGTGGGCGGACGGGCAACCGGCAAGGCGCGGCTGCCCGGTCCAGACGCGTTCGGTCCGGACCGAGGAGGCACCACAGACATGGCACCGCTCAGATCCGCCCATCGCCGACTGGGCACCCGGACCCACCGAGCGGCGATGCTGCTCATCGCGATCATCGCGGGGGTCGGTGTCCTACCCGGCGCGGCCATCGCCGCCCCCGCCGGCGGGCGACAGCTCAACGCCGCCGACATGACACTGCTCAACGGGGTGCGGTTGGCCGGGCTGTGGGAGATGCCAGCCGGCCAGATGGCCGCCGAGAAGGGACAGTCGGCGAAGGTACGGGAGATCGGCGCCGGCATCGCCAGCGAGCACCAGCGGCTAGACGAACTCGTCGTGGAGGCGGCCAACAAGCTGGGCGCGACCATCCCGAGCGAGCCGACGGCCCAACAGAAGGGCTGGCTGACGGAGATGAAGGACGCCTCCGGCGCCCGGTTCGACCAGATCTTCGTGACCCGCCTCCGGGTCGCTCATGGCGGCATTCTCCCGGTGATCAGCGCGGTACGGGCCAGCACCCGGGACGCCACCGTCCGCAAGCTCTGCGAGGACGCCACCGGCTTCGTCACGCACCACATGCAGATGCTGGAGTCCACGGGACTGGTTCGGTGGCCCGAACTGCCGCCGGCCGCGCTGCCCGCCCCCGGCCAGGACGGCCTGCTGGCCGCCGCCGGGGCGAACGCCGGCCCGCAGCCCGGAGTCAGCAGCACCGTCGTGTGGCTGGTCTTCCTCGCCGCGCTCGGCACCGGCGGAATCGCCACCTACCGGATGCTGCGCCGCAGCTGACAGGTCGAGGTGGCCTGGTTGGTGGCTCGCGTCACCTGTCGACCTGGGTGAAGTCCCAGGAGTGCGGGGCGCGGGCCACCAGCAGGGCTGGCGGGTCCGGCAGCGGGCGGGGGCTGCTGCGCCACTTGGAGATCACCACCACCCGGTGGTCGGTGGAGGAGAAGACCTCGCTGGAGACGTGGAGCGGGTCGTGCTCCAACTCGGGCAGGGCGGTGTCGCACACCCAGGTGATCAGGTCGGCGACTCCGTACGCCTCGGCACGCGCCTCCCACATCCGCACGATCATGTCCGCCGCCCCCGTCACACGCTGACCGTGGTCAACGGCAGCGCCGAATCGGCTGGCAGGTCCAGTCGGCTCGGAGCGACCCCGGCGGCGACCAGGTGCGAACCGAGCGCGGCCACCATCGCGCCGTTGTCGGTGCAGAGCTTCGGCCGGGGTACCCGGACCCGGATGCCGTACTTCTCGGCTCGCTGCTCGGCCATCGCCCGCAGCCGGGAGTTCGCCGCCACTCCCCCGCCGATGACCAGGGTCTCGATGCCCTGCGCCCGGCAGGCGGCGAGCGCCTTGCTGGTCAGGACGTCACAGACCGCCTCCTGGAAGGACGCGGCCACGTCGGCCACCGGAACCGGCTCACCGGCACGCTGACGGGCCTCGACCCACCGGGCCACAGCCGTCTTCAGGCCCGAGAACGAGAAGTCGTACCGGTGGGCGGCGAGATCCTTCGCGGCGGTCAGACCGCGGGGGAAGGCGATCGAGGCGGCATCGCCGGCCCGGGCCTCCCGGTCGATGGGCGGACCTCCCGGGAACGGCAACCCGAGCAGCCGGGCGACCTTGTCGAACGCTTCCCCGGCCGCGTCGTCGATGGTGGCGCCGAGCGGGGTGACACCCCGGGCCAGGTCGTCCACGAGCAGGAGGGACGAGTGGCCGCCGGACACCAGGAGCGCGATGGCGGGTTCGGGCAGTGGGCCGTGCTCAAGGGTGTCCACCGCGACGTGGGCGGCGAGGTGGTTGACGCCGTAGATGGGCTTCTCGGCGGCGACCGCGTACCCCTTGGCGGCAGCGACGCCGACCAGCAACGCACCGGCCAGCCCCGGCCCCGAGGTCACGGCGATCGCGTCGATGTCGGCCAGCGTGACGCCGGCCTCGGTCAGGGCCCGGTCCATGGTCGGCACGATGGCCTCCAGGTGGGCCCGGCTGGCCACCTCCGGTACCACACCCCCGAACCGGGCGTGTTCCTCGACGCTGGAGGCGAGCGCGTCGGCCAGCAGGGTGTGCCCTCGCACAATGCCGACACCGGTCTCGTCGCAGGAGGTCTCGATACCCAGGATCAGTGGTTCGTCAGCCATTGTCGTGTGGTCCGTTCCCGGTCGGCTCGGCGTCGCGCCGCATGACCAGCGCGTCTGTGTTGCTCGGTTGGTAGTAGCCGCGCCGCACCCCGATCGGCTCGAAACCGTACGTCGCGTAGAGCCGCTGAGCTGCGGCGTTGTCCACGGCGACCTCCAGCAGGGTGCTGCCGGCGTCGCGCCGGACCGCCTCGGCGAGCAACTCCTCCAGCAGGGCACGGCCTACGCCGCGCCGCTGGGCGTCCCGGCGGACGGCGATGTTCTGTACCCACACCTCGTCCGGCGGAACGCCGGCGAGCCCGGCGTAGCCGAGCACCGAACCGTCCGCGTCGACGGCGACCCGGTAGTGGTGCCCGGTGGCGAGCTCG
>NZ_JBEYSL010000417.1:0-6052 GCF_040642735.1 Micromonospora sp. NPDC047753
CCGGGTCTTCGCCGGGGCCATCGACGCGGGCGGGTACGTCGGCGCGGTGGTGATGCCGGGCGGCGCGGCGCAGAGCCGCAAGGAGCTGGACGGCTGGCAGGACTGGGCGAAGGCGCGTGGCGCGCGCGGTCTGGCGTACGTGGTGCTGGACGCGGAGACCGGCGAGGCACGTGGCCCGGTGGCGAAGAACCTCTCCGCCGAGCACCTGGGCGGGCTCGCCGACGCGGTCGGCGCGAAGCCGGGCGACGCGGTCTTCTTCGCCGCGAGCGCCACCACCCGGGAGGCGCAGGAGCTGCTCGGGGCGGCCCGCGTCGAGATCGCCAAGCGGTCCGGCCTGATCGACGAGAGCGCCTGGGCGTTCTGCTGGGTGGTCGACGCGCCGATGTTCGAGCGCACGGACGAGGGCGGTTGGACGGCAGTGCACCACCCGTTCACCTCGCCGAACTCGGAGTGGGTCGACCGGTTCGAGGAGGCTCCGGACCGGGCCCTGGCGTACGCGTACGACATCGTCTGCAACGGCAACGAGATCGGCGGTGGGTCGATCCGTATCCACCGGGGTGACGTGCAGAAGCGGGTCTTCGACCTGCTCGGCATCACCCCCGAGGAGGCGCAGGACAAGTTCGGCTTCCTGCTGGAGGCGTTCAAGTACGGCGCCCCGCCGCACGGCGGCATCGCCTTCGGCTGGGACCGGGTCTGCATGCTGCTCGCCGGTGCCGACTCCATCCGCGAGGTCATCGCGTTCCCGAAGACCCGGGGTGGCTTCGACCCGCTGACCAGTGCGCCCACCCCGATCACCGCACAGCAGCGCACCGAGGCCGGCATCGACGCCAAGCCCAAGCCCGCCGCAACCGCCCACACCGGAACGGCCGGCCCCGCAGCCCCGGTGGCAGACCCGGTCTGACCGCACCCCCGGCCCCTGCTTGGTTGATCAAGAGGTCTGCGTCATCATCGCCCCGGCGAGATGACGCAGACCTCTTGATCGTTGGCGGGGGAGTGGGCTCAGGTGCGGGTACTTGTTGTCGGGGGTAGTGGGTTACTGGGGCGCGAGGTCTGTCGGCGGGGCCTGAGCGCCGGGTTCTCCGTTGTCGGGACGTTCCACTCCGGTGAGATCGCGGTGCCGGGGGTCGCGGCACGGCGGTTGGACGTGACCGACCGGTCCGCCGTGCGCGCGCTGGTCGCCGAGGTGCGGCCGGACGCCGTTGTCGGGACCCCCTATCGGTACGGCGACTGGGCGGTCACCGCCGACGGGGCCGCGCACGTGGCGGTCGCCGCCGCCGAGGTGGGTGCGCGGCTGGTGCACGTGTCCAGCGACGCGCTGCACGCCGGACGACCCGTGCCGTACGCCGACGACGAACCACCCACGCCGGTGCATGCGTACGGTGCCGCGAAGGCGGCGGCTGAGACCGCCGTACGGGCGATCGACCCGGGCGCGGCGCTGGTGCGGACCTCCCTGATCGTGGGGGAGGGCAGCAAGCAGATCCAGCTCTGCCGGGACGCGCTCGCCGGTCGGGCCACCCTGTTCAGCGACGAACTGCGCTGCCCGATCGACGTCGCCGACCTGGCCGCCGCCGTGCTGGAACTGGTCGCCTCGACGTACGCCGGTGTGCTCAACGTGGCCGGCCCGGACGCGGTCAGCCGAGCCGAGCTGGGCCTGCTGGTCGCCGAGCGGTATGGCCTGGACCCGACCGGGTTGAGGACCACCACCAGCGCGGCGACCGGCCTGGTCCGCCCTCTGGACGTACGCCTCGATTGCGCGCGCGCCGCCTCCCTGCTGCGGACGCGACTGCGCGGGGTGCGCGAACTCCTGTCCTCCTGAAACCCGTCGTCTGCACACTTTCTATGCACAAGACTTGTGCATAGAAAGTGTGCAGAGATATTGTGCACTTATGGAGAACCCCCCGCCCGACGGCGGCACCGAGCCACGGCGCGTCGATCTGGACGGCCGGCAGGTTCGCGTGCTGGCCCACCCACTGCGGATGCGGCTGCTCGGCTCGCTGCGTATCGACGGCCCGGCGACCGCGACGGCCCTCGCCGAGAAGCTGGGCACCAACACCGGCGCGACCAGCTATCACCTGCGGCAACTCGCCGAGGTGGGGCTCGTGGCCGAGGATCCCGACCGGGGCACCGGTCGGCAGCGTTGGTGGCAGGCCGCGCACGACATGAGTCACTTCGACCCCACCGACTTCGACGAAGACCCGGATGCCCGCGCTGCCGTCCAGTGGATTCAGGCGGATCAGGTGCGGCTGATGGGCGATCTGGCCGAGCGTTGGCTGGCCGTCGAGCACCACCAGTCTCCGGCCTGGCGCGACGCCGCCGGGATGAGCGATCTGGTGCTGCCCCTCGACCCGGACCGACTGCGTGCCCTCAGCGACGAACTCTGGGCGGTGTTGATGCGCTACCGCGACGAAGCCGCGACCGATGCCCCGGACGTCAAACCCGTGCACGTGTTCCTGGCCGGCTTCCCGCGTCTGGACGAGCGCTGGTGAGCGCGAGGAGTGAGCGGGGTTTGCGAGCCCCGCAGTCGCGAACGGAGGAGACACGGTGAGCGCGTTGACCGTACGTCAGGTTCGGCGTCGTTACCTCACGCTCTACGGCCTGCGCTGGCTGCCCACGGGTCTGATGATCCCGGTGATGATCCTGCTGATGCAGGAGCGCGGCCTGTCGCTGCCGCAGATCGGCCTGGTCGGCACGGCTCAGGGGCTGCTGGTGCTGGCGTTGGAGTTGCCCACCGGCGGGTTCGCCGACGCTCTCGGTCGTCGACCGGTGCTGCTCGCCGCCGGGGTGCTCAACCTTGTCTCCCTCGCGCTGTTCGCCGTGGCCGACTCCTTCGCGCTGTTCTTCGTGGTCTGGGCTCTGCAGGGCATCTACCGGGCGTTGGACAGCGGCCCGTTGGAGTCCTGGTACGTCGACGCCACCCTGGCCGCCGACCCGCAGGCCGAGTACGAGCGTGGCCTCGGCTACGCCGGCACCGTCGTCGGCGGCGCCATCGGCGGAGGCGCGCTGGTCAGCGGTGGTCTCATCGCGCTCGGCCCGATCGGGCCGGTCACCGCGCTCACGGTGCCCGTGTTGGCCGCCATCGTGGCGCAGGCGGCGGCGCTCGTCGCGCTCGTGGTGCTGCTGGTCGAGGAGCGGCCGGCCACCGGGGTCGCGGCGCTGCGGGCCTCGGTGGTCCAGGCGCCCCGGATGATCAGTCAGGCCGTCGGGCTGCTGCGTCGTTCCCGGGTGCTGCTGGCGTTGGTGGCCGTCGAGCTGTTCTGGGGCTTCGGCATGGTCACCTTCGAGTCGCTGCTGCCGGTCCGACTCGCCGAGGTGATCGGTGATCCGGAACGCGCCGCGGTGCTGCTCGGGCCGGCGAACTCGGCCGCCTGGCTCGCCTCGGCCGCCGGCGCGGCACTGACCCCACTGCTGCTGCGCTGGTTCGGCGCCGCTCCGGGTGCGGCCCTGCTCCGCGTCCTGCAGGGCGTGACTGTGGTCGGGATGGGGTTGTTCGCCGGGCCGGTCGGCGTGCTGGTGGCCTACCTCGCCTGCTACGCGGTGCACGGCGCGTCCAACCCGCTGCACAGTGGGCTGCTGCACCGGCAGGTCGACGGCCCGTACCGGACCAGCGTGCTCTCGCTGAACTCGATGATGGCGCAACCGGCCGGCGCGCTCGGCGGGGTGGTGCTCACCGCGCTCGCCGCCGCCACCAGCGTCAGCACCGCGATGGTGGTCGGCGCTGTGGTGTTGGCCGTCGCCGCCCCGCTCTACCTGCCCGCCTGGCTGGAGGGTCGTCGGGCCGCCCCGGCCGTCGAGCCGACCGCGGTCCCGGTGCCCGCCACCGACCGTTAGCGAAAACCCCTCGCCTGACCGGACGGCAGACCGGTCAGGCGAGGCGGATCGAGCTGAGCGGAAGGGTGTCGGTGTAGCCGAGCCGACGGTAGAGCCTCGCCGCACCGACGTTGTGTGTGTAGACGCCGAGCCCGACCAGGTCGTGACGTGCCAGCAGCGCCCGGGTCATCCCGGCGGTCAGGGACGCGCCCAGCCCCCGACCGCGTTGGTCGGGGGCGACGGTCAGGCCGGCCAGGAAGCCGATGTCACTGTGGCTGCGGTCCGCGCCGCACGCCACCAACCGGTCGCCGGCCCAGATGCCGTACCAGTCGACCACCCGTGGGTCGCCCGGCTGGGAGGTGCTGGTGGGAAACGACTCTTCGACAAGTGCCGCCAGCGCCGGCTGGTCGGCGGCGGTGAGGCGGACCACCGGTTGTTCGTCCGGCTGCGCCGGCGGCGCCGTGTCGGTCCAGTGGAAGTCCCAGTCGCTGTGCTCGGTCACCGCCAGCCGGTCGACCAGCAGACCGCGATCGTGTCGAGGCAGGTGCAGGTGCTGTCCGGACTGGAACATCCCGTCGGCGGCCAGCGCGACACAGATCTCCAGCGCCGGCTCGGCCGGGCCGATCGCGCAGCCGGCCGGCCCGTGTTCCGGCGGCACCACCCACAGCACGGCACCGCCACGCTGGTACGCGCGCACCGGCACGGGCCGCCCGAGCGCGTGCCGGGCGAACGGGTGGTGCCCGACGGCGGCCAGGACGGCGCTCCGGTCCTGGAGCACCTGGTCGTCGTTGATCATGGGGTCCAGCCTAGGAGCCGGGGGTCGAATGCCTCCGCCGGGCCGTCGCGGCGTGGCCACCTCCACCGTGGAGATTGGCGAGTCGACCGATTGGGTACATCACGCGCCGACCTACTGGGAACCCCCACCGGAGGACCGACATGCTCGCCATTCTCGCGGCCATCGTTTTTGGCTTCGCCCTGTTGCTTGACCTGCTCGGCACCGACTTCGGAGCGCCGGACCTGTTCAACTGGAACACCCTCGTACTCATCGGGCTGCTCCTGCTCTCGCTCTACCTGGCCGGCGTGGGCAGCGGCCCGCGCGGCGGTGGCGGTGGCCGCTGGTACCGGGGCCGTCGCCCCGGGCGTGGCTGACCGGAACCGATCACCGGTGGCGGGCCCGCGGCGCGATTCCGGCGTCGTGGGCCCGGCCCGGTACTGTCTTCGTGATGGAGTCCGACGCCCTCTTCTCCCTCGGTGAACCCGCCGGGTCGCGCAGCGCGCCCGACGGTCCCGCCGGTGTCGACGGCTTCACCGCGGTGGCCGACGATTCGCCCCTGCCCGTCCGGATGCGCCCGGTGACCCTCGACGAGCTCGTCGGGCAGGAGCACCTGCTCGCTCCCGGCGCACCCCTGCGGCAGCTGGTCTCCGGCGGGGCTCCGATGTCGGTGATCCTCTGGGGCCCGCCGGGCAGCGGCAAGACCACGATCGCGCACCTGGTGGCCGGGGCCACCGACCGCCGCTTCGTCGCCATGTCGGCGCTCTCCGCCGGCGTGAAGGACGTCCGGGCGGTGATCGAGGCGGCTCGCCGCCAGCGTCGTTCCGGTGGCCCGCAGACCGTGCTCTTCATCGACGAGGTGCACCGCTTCAGCAAGACCCAACAGGATTCGCTGCTCGCCGCCGTCGAGGACCGCACGGTCACCCTGCTGGCGGCGACCACCGAGAACCCGTACTTCTCGGTCATCTCACCGCTGCTGTCGCGGTGCGTGCTGCTCACCCTGCAACCGTTGGACGACGAGGCGGTGCGGGGCCTGCTGCGCCGCGCGGTCGCCGACAAGCGTGGTCTGGACGGCGCGCTGGTGCTGACCACCGAGGCCGAGGATCACCTGGTCCGGCTGGCCGCCGGTGACGTCCGTAAGGCACTCACCGCCCTGGAAGCGGCGGCCGCCTCCGCGACGGCCCTCGGCGGCGGGCGGATCGACCTCGCCACCGCCGAGCAGGCCGTCGACGTGGCGGCGGTGCGCTACGACCGCGACGGCGACGCCCACTACGACGTGGTCAGCGCCTTCATCAAGAGCATGCGCGGCTCGGACGTGGACGCTGCGGTGCACTGGCTGGCCCGCATGCTGGTCGCCGGTGAGGACGCCCGGTTCATCGCCCGTCGCCTGGTCATCTTCGCCAGCGAGGACGTGGGCATGGCCGACCCCGGGGCGCTGAGCGTGGCGACCGCGGCCGCGCACGCGGTCGAGTA
>NZ_JBEYSL010000418.1:0-6050 GCF_040642735.1 Micromonospora sp. NPDC047753
AGCACCGACGTCAACCGGGTCTCCCGCTACACGGTCAGCGGTGACACGCTGAACACGTCGAGCGGCGTGCCACCGGTCGCCCTCGTTCGACGTTCGGTCAGCCGGCCATACCCGCCTTCAGCGCGGTCCCCAGCAGCACTGCGCGCCGGGCGGTCAGCGCGCAGGCCCCGAGCGCCACGGCGTCCGGGGCGATCTCCCCGTTGTTGCTGGTGTGCGAGGGACCGTACGGGTTGCCGGCGATGAACTGACTGGTGTCGGTGTAGCCGGGGGTGACCACCACACCGCCCCAGTGGTAAAAGACGTTGAAGAGCGAGGTCAGCGTGGTCTCCTGCCCCCCGTGCGAGGTCGCCGTCGAGGTGAAGGCGGAGTAGACCTTGTTGGCCAGCGCGCCCTGGGCCCAGAGCGGGCCGGTCGTGTCGATGAACTGCTTCAGCTGCGCGGCGATCATGCCGTACCGGGTCGGCGCGCCGAGGATCACCACGTCGGCCCAGGCCAGGTCGTCGATCATCGCCTCGGGCACGTCCTGGGTCTCCAGGTGGTGTGCCTGCCACCCGGAGTTGGAACGGATCGCCTCGTCCGGCGCCAACTCGCGCACCTTGCGCAGGCGTACCTCGGCACCGGCGTCCCCGGCGGCCTCACACACGGCCTGCGCCATCTGGTACGTGATGCCGGTGGCGCTGTAGTAGATCACCGCTACCTTGGTCTGGGCAGCCATCAGAGTGTCCCCTTCTCGTCTCGGATCAGCTCCCGCGACTACCCGCTGCGGACGCGCTCTAACGACAGCCTCCGAGGCCGCCGGCTACCGGTCGGCCGGCTCAAGTTTTCCGCAACTTCCCGGTCGTTCCGGCCCGCCGCCACGCCCGGACGACGATCCTGGTGCCATCGGTGCCGGCGGGACCGAGCCGCCGCCCCGCACCGGGCACCTGAACGGGGGATCGCGCTCCGCCGGCAACGGCGCTGGCGTAGCGCGATCAGGGGACGATCACCGCTCCCACGCTCCGGCTCAGCGGACCAGGGTCGCCATCAGCCGGTCCAGCTCGGCCGCCGGGTCGACTGTGAGACCGGTGTGCACCGGCCCGGTCTGGATCATCGTGCTGCGCGGCGCGGCCAGCCAGTGGAACCGCTCGCCGAGGCGCATCCGGGTCGCCGGCCCGTCACCGGAGCAGGTCCGGTCCCAGGAGTCGAGCACCGCGGCCACCGCCGGCAGGTCGACGTCGGGCGCCAGCGCGCGCACCCGGTCGGCGTCCAGGTGCGTCCGCGCGGCCAGGAAGTCACGCTGCTGGCAGTAGAGCAACACCCCGACGTTGATCTGCTCACCGCGCTCGATGCGGGGCACGAGCCGGATCAGCGCGTACTCGAAGGGTTGCCTCATGCCCCGCTCCCCGATGGCAGCCAGTCGGTCGTGCGGGCGACCCGGCGGGACAGGTGATCCAGGTACGCGCCGCGCGCCGCGTCGGCCGTCTCGAAGTCGGCGGCGGTCAACCACTCCTCCGGCACCAGGGCCAGCACCTCGGTGAGCAGCTCCGGGGTGACCTGGGGGGTCAGCTCGGCGTCGGCCTCGGCCAGCCGCGACGCGTACGGCGCCAGCACGTGGTCCTCCGCGCGGTAGGCACGGTGCACGGCGGCCTCGGCGCGCGGCCAGTTGTGGTGGAAGTACAGCGAGGCGCCGTGGTCGATGAGCCACAGCTCCCGGTGCCAGACGAGCAGGTTCGGGTTGCGCCAGCTCCGGTCGACGTTCTCCACGTACGCGTCGAACCAGAGCACCCGGGAGGCCAGCGCCGGGTCGACCGGGTGCGCCACCGGGTCGAAGCCCAACGCCCCGGGCAGGAAGTCCATCCCGAGGTTGGCGCCGCCGCTGCTGCGCAGCAGCTCCTGCACCTCCTGGTCGGGCTCGGCCCGCCCTATCACCGGGTCGACGTCGAGGACCACCAGCGGCGGCACCCGTAACCCCAGCCGGCGCGCCAGCTCACCGCAGATCACCTCGGCGATCAGCGCCTTGGGCCCCTGCCCGGCGCCTCGGAACTTCGCCACGTAGGTGCCCAGGTCGTCGGCCTCCACCACGCCCGGCAGCGACCCACCCTCGCGCAGCGGGGTGACGTAACGGATCGCGGTGACCTGGCGGAGCACGCCGCCCACCCTACTGTGGCCGGCCGGGACGGGTGGAGGGCCGGCCCAGACCGGCACGCGCGGGTCAGTCGAGCTTGTCGCGCAGCTTGTCGACCTGGGTCTGCAGGCGGTCCACAGCGTTCTCGTTGTTGACGAACGTGGTGATACCCGCGGCCAGACCGAGCCCGATCAGCACGGCCAGGATGCTGAGCACCAGGCCGCCGATCGACACGCCACGACCGGTGACTCCGGGTCGACGCGCCATCTTGAGGCCGACGATGCCCAGGATGATCCCGATGATGCCGAGCACCAATCCCAGCCAGGCGAGGATCGCCGTCAACACGCTGAACAGAGCGGCCACCCCGAACACCAGGGCGAAGGTCGCCGCGGCGCTCGTCTTCGCGCGGGCGTCCCCCCGATGGCCCCGGGACCCGGCCGTTACGCCGGCGCCCCGCGCCGGCTCGCTTGCGGCAGTCATGAGATTCCCTTCCGTACGCGCGGCGCGCGCACTTCCGGCGAGCCGCATTCCCCCGACGACCGCCGTTACGCCTCCCACCAGCAGGAGTGTCGGTGCTCGGCCCTAGGCTGGCCGCCCGGCCACGAAAAGGAGCGCAGGATGCCTGTCGACCTCAGCGCGGCCGACGCGCTGGCGCTGCGGATGACCAGCCTGCTGCTGCGCCACCACCCGAGCACCCGCCCCGGCACCGTCGCCGAGGTGGTCGAGTGGTTCGGCGCGATGCAGGCACAGGATCTGGCCAGCGGGCTGTGGTCGCTGGGCGCCCGGCTACCCGGTCACGGCATGGCCGACGTGCAGGCGGCGTTGGAGCGGCGTGAGGCGCTGCGTACCTGGCCGATGCGGGGCACCGTGCACCTCGTTCCGCCCGCCGATGCCCGCTGGATGCTGGAGGTGACGGGCGTACGGTCCCTGGCCGGCGTGGCGACCCGGCGGGCGCAGCTGGGGCTGAGCGAGGCCGACGCGGACCGGGCGGTGGACGTCCTCGGCAGCGCGTTGGCCGGCGGTGGTCGACTCAGCCGCGCGCAGTGCCTCGCCACCCTGCGGACGGCCGGCCTGGGCACCGACGGGCAACGTGGCTACCACCTGCTGTGGTATGCGAGCGTGCGCGGCGTGACCTGCGTGGCCCCGAACGTCGGCACCGAGCAGACCTTCGCCCTGCTCGACGAGTGGGCACCCACGTCCCACCGGCTGGAGCGGGACGAGGCGTTGGCAGTGCTCGCCCACCGATACGTTCGCGGGCACGGCCCGGTCACCGACCGCGAGTTCGCCGGGTGGAGCGGCCTCACAGTGACCGACGCCCGGCGTGGCCTGGCCGCCGCCGACGACGCGCTGAGCGCGGTACGCGTCGACGGCACCGCGATGTACGTCGACGCGGCCCTGGCCGACGCGCCACGCTCCGCGCCGGACGACGTGTTGGCGCTGCCCGGCTTCGACGAGTACCTGCTCGGCTACCGGGACCGCACGTTGATGCTCGACCCCGCCCACCAGGCCGCCGTCGTGCCGGGCAACAACGGCATCTTCCAGGCCACGGTGGTCCGCGCCGGTCGGGTGGTGGGCGTGTGGAAACGCAAGATCGGCCGCACGGCGGTCACCGTGACGATCCAGCCGCTCACGACGCTCGACGCCGCCGCGCGGGCCCGGGTGGAGCAGGCACTCGGGCGCTACGCGGAATTCCTCGGGCTGCCGGCCCGCTTCGACTGGCTGACCTGACCCGGCGGTGTCACCGCTGCGGCGGCGCAGGGTCGGCCGGTCGTGGGCGGGCGGCGCTGAGCAGGTCGACGATCCGGGCCACCCGGGGGTCCGCGCGGATCTGCGCCACGCTGGCCGGCAGCGGCAGACGCCAGTTCGGATACTCGTCGACAGTGCCCGGCATGTTGGGTTGGCGCACCTCGCCCAGCACGTCGTAGAGGGAGACGCCGAGCAGCCGGGTCGGGCTGGCCGCGAGCGCTGCGTGCATCGCCACCACCACCTCGCCGTCGTCGGGTGCCGAGTTCGCATCGGGCAGCGCCGAATCGGCATCCGTCCTTTGCTCTGCACCCGCGGAGGCGACAGTATCGGTCGGTGGCCGCGAGGTCGGCTCGGGCAGCAGGTTCTCGGCGCGCAGCATGCCCAGCAACCGGTCCCGGTCGGCGGCGGCCCGGGCCCGCTCCACCGCCACGTCGGTGCCGAGCAGCTTCAGCTCGTCGCGCACCCGCACGTGCTCACCGGTCAGGAAGCCCGGCGCGGTGGGCAGGTCGTGGGTGGAGATGGTGGCGAGGGCGTTGCGCGGCCACCGGGCCGGCGGGACGAAGTCACCGGCCTCGTCGCGCGCGAACCACAGCACTGTCGAGCCGAGCATGTTGCGCCCCCGCAACCCTCGGGTCACCGCCGGTTGGACCGTGCCGAGGTCCTCACCGACCACCACCGCGCCGGCCCGGTGCGCCTCCAACGCGAGGATGCCCAGCATCGCCTCGGCGTCGTAGCGCACGTAGGTGCCCTCGGCCGCACCGCCGCCCGGCGGCACCCACCACAGTCGCCACAGACCGGCGACGTGGTCGACCCGCAGGCCACCCGCGTGCCGCAGGACGCGGCGCAGCATGTCCCGGTACGCGGCGTACCCGGTTGCGGCGAGGCGGTCCGGGCGCCACGCGGCGAGCCCCCAGTCCTGGCCGAGCTGGTTGAAGTCGTCCGGTGGCGCGCCGACCCGCACGCCCTGGGCCAGCACGTCGGCGAGCTGCCACCCGTCCGCGCCGCCCGGGTCGATGCCGACGGCCAGGTCGTGCACGACACCGACCGGCATCCCCGCCGAGCGGGCCGCCGCCGTGACGGCGTCGAGCTGCTCGTCGCAGAGGTGCTGCAGCCAGGCGTGGAAGGCGACCCGGTCGGCGAGACGCCGACGCTGCTCGGCGACCGCCGGGGCGTCCGGGTGGTGCAGTTCCGCCGGCCAGGCCCGCCAGTCGTTGCCGTGCCGCTCGGCCAGCGCGCACCAGGTGGCGAAGCTGGTCAGCGCCGGGTCCGCGCCAAGGTCCACCGGCTGGGCGTACGGGTGCAGCAACTCCAGCGCGCGCCGCTTGGCGGCCCACACCTCGTCGTAGTCGATCAGGGGCCCCCGGTCGGGGCGCAGCGCGTCGACCACCGCCCGGGTGGCCGGGTCCGCCGCCCGGTACGCGGCGGTGTCGCTGACCCGCAGGTAGAGCGGATTGACGAAGCGTCGACTGGCCGGCGAATACGGTGAGGTGGCCACCGGGTGCGCCGGCCCGACCGCGTGCAGTGGGTTGAGCAGCACCAGCCCCGCCCCGTTGGCACCGGCCCACCCGGTGAACTCGGCGAGATCACCGAGGTCTCCCATCCCCCAGGAACGCTCCGACGTGAGCGCGTAGAGCTGGAGCATCCACCCCCAGCTCGACGGCGGCACCGGCAGCCGACGCGGCACCACCACAAGTGTCGCCTCGCGGTCGGCGCAGGCCAGCCGGTGCCAACCCAGCGGCAGGTCCGCCGGCAGCTCGCCGTCGACCGCGCGGCGGCCACCGTCCTCCAGGGTCACCATCCCCGGCCCGGGCAGCGCCCGGCCGCGACCGTGGGTGAGCACGACCGTCTCCGGCAGGGCGTTCCGGTCGACCGCACGGGCGGCCGCGAGCGCGTCGGCGATCGCCGACGGGCTGGTGGCGTCCACGCCGAGCAGCCCCAGCACACCCACCACTGTCTCCGGTGCGACCTCGACGCGGCGGTGCCGCCAATCCTCGTACCAGGTGGAAACACCGTGCGCGTTGGCCAGCGCGGCCAATCGTCGGTCCATGTGCCCCCCGCTCCACGACGCGACCTAGGACCACCCTGCCACGCCCACCCGAACCCCCCTCGTCGGGTCGAGCACCGTCAGGGACCCGTCGGCGTACGCGATTCGGCCGGTCAGGGCCAGCTCGACCAGCACCGCGGCGGCCATGCCCAGGTC
>NZ_JBEYSL010000419.1:0-6031 GCF_040642735.1 Micromonospora sp. NPDC047753
CGGCGCGTACGACCCGGCCCAGCACTGCGCGTCCGGCGAGCGGGCGGCCGCCGTCCGCCGCTGAGCGGTGGACGGCGGCCGCACCCGACGATCAGTGGTCGTGGTTGTGCTCCGCCTCGTTGGCGGCGCGCAGCGCGTCGAGGGTGATCCCGTTGCCGGCCGAGTCCTTGATCGTGATCTTCTCCATGACGGCCGCGAGCGCCTTGCCCCGCCGCACGTCGCCGAAGACAGCGGCGGCCGCGCCGGAGCGCACCAGCTGGTCGTAGTACTGCTGCGGGGCCATCCCGGCACGCTGCGCCCGGTGCACGATCTCGTGCCCGAACTCGTCGTCGGAGACCTGCACGTCCTCCGCGTCGGCCAGCGTGTCCAGCAGGAGCTGGACCTTGACGCCCTCGGTCGCCGCCTCGGTCAGCTCGGCGTCGATCTGCTCCTCGGTCTTGTCCTCGGCCGCGAGGTACTCCTCCATCGAGGCGCCGATCCGCTCCAGCTGGTCGACCATCGCCTGCTTGCGGCTGTCGACCTCCTCGCGGACGACACCCTCCGGGGCCGGGATGTCGGCGGCCTCGACGAGCTGGGCCAGGGCCTTGTCCCGAGCGGCGTAGATCTGCTCGACCTGCTTGCCCTGGGTGACCCGGTCGCGCAGGTCGCCGCGCAGCTCCTCGATCGTGTCGAACTCGCTCGCCATCTGGGCGAACTCGTCGTTCAGCTCCGGCAGCTCCTTCTCCTTGACCGTGCGCACGGTCACCGCCACGTCGGCGTCCCGACCGGCGAAGTCGCCGCCGACCAGCTGGGTGGTGAAGGTGGTGTCGTCACCGGCGGCGAGGCCGACCACGGCCTCGTCCAGGCCCGGCAGGAGCTGCTTGCTGCCCACCTCGTGGGAGATGTTGCTCGCCTGGCCGCCCGGCACGTCCTCGCCGTCGACGGTGGCGTTCAGGTCGATCTGGACGTAGTCGCCCTCGGCGGCGGCCCGCTCGACGGTCTTGAGGGTCGCGAAACGCTCCCGCAGGTTCTTCACCTGCTCGTCGATCTCGCTCTCGTCGATCTGCAGCTCGTCGACGGTCACCTCGATGGTGCTCGCGTCCGGGATGGTGATCTCCGGGCGGACGTCGACCTCGGCCGTGAAGTTCAGCGAGTCACCGTCGTTGAACTCGGTGATCTCGACCTCCGGGCGCCCCAGCGTCTTCAGGTCGTGCTCGCGAACCGCGGCGAGGATGTTCTCCGGGATGGCCTCCTGGACCGCCTCGTTGAGGACGGTGCCCCGGCCCACCCGCTGGTCGATCACCGCGGTCGGCACCTTGCCCCGGCGGAAGCCCGGAACCTGGACCTGCGAACCGATCTCCCGGTACGCCTTCTTGAGGCTCGGCTCGAGCTCGACGAACGGCACCTCGATGGCGAGCCGCACGCGCGTCGGGCTCAGAGTCTCGACGGTGCTCTTCACAGGCGTACTCCTTGACGGATCTCAGTTGAGTCTGGGCGTGATTCAGCCCATCGAGTGTAGGCGAGCCGGCCTGACGCTCCGGCATCGCCCGGGAGCCGCACTGGGCGGCACCCGGGGCGGCCCGGCCGCGGACGACAGTCGGGGTGGCGGGATTTGAACCCACGGCCCCTCGCTCCCAAAGCGAGTGCGCTACCAAGCTGCGCCACACCCCGTGGCGACGTGCAGTCTATGCCGTCGCCACGCCTCAGTCGGTGCCGGGGCATCCCCCACCCGGACACAACACCCGAAAATTACCATCAGCCCCCACTCCCGTACCGCCAAGATCCGCACAACGTCACGGATGTGGTGGTCTCCACGGGCGGCGAGGCCACTACATCCCGGACGTTGCGCGGATCTTGGGTCGCGGTGCCGCCGGATCGCGGACGACGCGACGCCGCGGGGCGGTGACGCGGTTACGCGTCGGGCAACAGCATTGGGTACGCTAGAGGCGCGTCCCGTTTCGGCGGGATGCACGCGGGCGTAGCTCAATGGTAGAGCTTCAGTCTTCCAAACTGACTACGCGAGTTCGATTCTCGTCGCCCGCTCCACGCACGAAGGCCCAGGTGGCCCGCACGGTGGCGGCACCTGGGCCCACTCGGCGAGGCCGAGTCGCCGTGTCACTTCAGGTGGAACCGTTCGTCTGCCGCGAGGGCAGCCAACTGCGGCACGGAGAACGGCAGCTTCGTCAACCCCGGCCGGCTCTCGTCCAGCCGCGCGGCCTGCGCCACGAATACCACCACGCCGTCCGGGTGCCGGTACGCCGACCACTGGTCGAGCCGATCGTCGTCGGTCGGTCGGACCACCACGCCGACCCGCACGGCGCCGACGGTCTCGACCTGGCACTCGCCCCGCATGCTCCAGAACGTCTGGGCCAGGTCGCACGGCTCGGTCGGCAGCGGGTTGCCGGCAGCGTGCACCTCGACGATCACGCGCCCGGTGCCCTCACCCTGGGCCACTGCCACCGAGGACGAATAGCTCCACACGTCGACGCCGTCCACCTTGTCCTCGAACTGCGCCTGGTGGGTCCGCAGCGTCCGCTCCTCGGCGGACTGGTTCGGCGGGTCCTCCGGCGTGCTGTAGCCGGAGGGTATGACCGAGACGGCCTCGGTGAGCAGGTGAACCCCCTGGTCGTACTTGGACCCGGCCCGCGCGGTCCGATCCTCCTGCGGTTGCCCGTTCGGCCCGGTCGGCCACGGTTCCTTGGTGTCCGGAGAAGCCAGTGGCCCCTGGCCCGCCGGCTGGTAGACGTGGCCGTCCGGGGTGGCGACGGCCGCGAAGCCGGTGACGGCCAGCACGACAGCCGCCGAACCGAGGGACGCCAACAGCGCCCGTCGGCGGAAGTGCGTCCGCCGTGCCGCGCCGAGCGCGGCTGTCGTACTCAATGGTGGTGGCGGGGTTGTCTCCGCCATCTCGCTGCGCAGCCCCTCGCGCAACTCCTGCTCGTTCATCGCTCCCCCATCTCGATCCCGCTGTAGGTGGGTGTCAGGAGGCCGCGCAAGGTCTCGAGCCCGCGTGCCGCCTGGCTCTTCACCGTCCCCGGAGAACACTCCAGCAACGCCGCGACGTCCTCGATCGACAGGTCCTCCCAGTACCGGAGAACCAGCACGGCCCGCTGACGCGGTGCCACCCGGGCCAGCGCCTGCAGCAGCACCAGTCGGCTCTCCGGCGAGTCGGACGGGGCCGCCTGCTCGGCGTCCTCGCCACCCACCCGTTCACGCCGCCACCAGCCGCGGCGGCGCTCGTCGAGGAAGGTCCGGATCAGGATCTGGCGCACGTAGCTGTCGAGCACCTCGTGCCGCGAGATCCGGTTCCAGACCCGGTAGAGCTTGACGAACGTGGTCTGGACCAGGTCTTCGGCACGGTGCCAGTCGCCGCACAGCAGGTACGCGGTGCCGCGCATGGCACCGGACCGTGCCGTGAAGTACTCGGCGAACGCCTCGTCACGATCGCTCATTCAGGCCTCCGATCCCCGTTTCGAGTTAGTCACGCGGGGTCTGGCTCAGAGGGTTGCTCCGGAACTCGCGCAGATGTCACCGGGATCAACGCCGAACGACGTCCGGGGGCTACAAGCGTGGCCAACGGTCACCAACGCTGCCGGTCCGGCTCGGTCCCGATCGTCATCTTCGGCGGCCCGGTTCCGACTGTTCGAGGCAGGTGCGAGAACAAGCAGGACATCTGACCCGAGGCCGAACGCGCTCAGGTCCGGTCACCCTCGCCGCAGGGGCGAGGCGCCCCGCTTCTTGACAGGTGTCGATCTGTGCACTGGTGTAAGGACCAGACACATCGACGTCCGTCACAGGAGGGCACATGATCGTCCGACGACGGTGGACAGCTGCCGCCACCACAGTGATCCTGTTCAGCGCAGTGTTGTCCCATCCGGCTTCCGGCGCGGCCGCACCCGCCACCCCGATCTCCCTGAGCGCCACCGAAACCGCAGTGGTACGGGTTCAGCTCCGCGATCAGGCCCAGCTGGACCGGCTCGTCGCCACCGGCGCGGACCTGGCCAACCGGCCCCGGACGCGGGACGGCCGGATCATCGCCGACCTGGTGCTCAGCGGCACGCAGCTCGGCGAACTGACCGCGCAGGGCGCGACGGCCGTGCAGGTCGTGCAGCGCGCCGGGGACGGTAACCGGCACTACACCGACAGCGTCCGCGCGGCCCAGGCCCGCACCGCCGCCGGGCTGCGCGCTCCGGCCGCGGGTCAGCGGTCCACCGCCAGCGCCACTGCCGTGGACACCCTCCAGGTGCAGCAGGCGTACTGGTGGACCACGACCGGACAGACCTTCCTGCAGGCCCAGGTGGCCACCACCGCCACCGACGACCCGGACGTGGAGATCACCGTCAGTTGGCGTACGGCGGACGGCGCCACCGGCTCGTTCCCGCTGTACCGGTTCGAGGACTCCGGTGAGTACCAGTACCACTACGCGCTCCCCCAGCCGGTGCCGAGCCGGCCGGTTCAGCTGAGCGCCACCTCCAGCCTCGGCGGGGTCAGCAGGGCGATCACCCCGACGCTCTGGCCGAACGCCTCCCCGCCGCCGCTGCCGGCCGGCTACCAGAAGGACTTCATCGACGCGTACCTGACGCCGGTGGACATCCAGGCGCGGATCAAGCGGCTGGCCCGCCAGTACCGGGACCTGGTGGACGTGATCGACCTGCCGAACAGGACCCAGGGATACCGACGCAACGCCGCCGGCTACCTGGGCGACCCGGCGGTGGCCGCCCTGGTCGTCGAGTCGGTCCGCTTCGGCGACCAGAACATGAACGGCGTACAGGTGCGGACTGTCGACCCGGGCCGGGCGAACCGCCCCCTGACCGTCGGCTACCGCGACCGCGTCCTCACCGTGTCACTGGCCACCGACACCGCCGGCAAGACGGTGAGCACCACCGACGAGGTCGCGGCGGCGATCAACGCCCGTCAGCCGGACCGGTTCCGGGCCACCGTCGAGGACGGCTCGGCCGGGCTGCCGATGCCCGTCGCCGGCCCCACCCGGCTCGACGACGGCCTCCAGGGCACCGAGGTGCCGGCACGGCCGTGGACGGTGCAGGCGCTGCGCCTCGGCGTACATCGGGACGGCTCCCGGGTCGGGGTGCTCGCGTACTCCCAGGAACACGCCCGGGAGTGGGCCACCCCGCTGGTGACGCTGGAGTTCGCCGAGCGGATGCTGGCCAACGCCCGGACCGACCCGGCCACCCGTGAGCTGCTGGAGCAGGTCGACATCTTCGTCATCCCGGTGGTCAACCCGGACGGGGCGAACTACTCGTTCAACGACTACAACTTCCAGCGCAAGAACCTGGTCAACCACTGCGAGGGATCGGCACGGGACCCGAAGTACCGCACCTCGTGGGGCGTCGACGTCAACCGCAACTACACCGTCGGGTCGTACTTCGACGGCTACGTGGGGGCCAGCGCGAACTGCCTCTCCGGCAACTACGCCGGCACGGCGGAGCTGTCCGAGGCGGAGAGCGGCAACGTCATCGCGTTGGCCAAGGCCCACCAGAACATCAAGTTCGCGATGAACGTGCACTCCTACGGCGGGTACTTCATGTGGCCGCCGGGGGCGTACCGGGCCGACGGCAGGGTCACCCTGCCTCGACCGTCGATCGACGAGTCGACGCTGTTCCTCAACAGCGCCCGGCGGATCGTCGGCGCCATCGCCCAGGAGCGCGGCACCGTCACCTGGCCGTCGCAGACCGGACCGGTCGCCGACGTGCTCTACTCCGCAGCCGGCAACTCGGCCGACCAGCTCTACTACGAGCTGGGCATCTTCGCCTGGGACTTCGAGGTCGGCAACGACCTGTGGAACCCGGCGACCAACCAGTGGGAGGGCGTCGGCTTCCAGCCGCCGTTCGACGAGGCGCACGGCGAATCCCAGGAGTACGCCGGCGGGCTGGTGGAGATGGTCCGGGTGGCCCGCGACTACGCCGCCGCCGAGGCCGCCGCCGGCTGACCCGCGGGTCCCAACAGGACGCCGGTGGCGTCGCGTTCCTCATGGCTCATCCCGGCGACCGGCTCGTCCAGCAGCAGCAGTCGCGCGTCCTGCACCAGCAGCATG
>NZ_JBEYSL010000420.1:0-6024 GCF_040642735.1 Micromonospora sp. NPDC047753
CCGGTGAGCGTGAACCGGGTGACCGCGGCCGGTACGGCCCACGCCTCGATCGACGCCACCTGCTTCCGGCTCGTCGAGCTGGACGACCTGGGGGCGCTCGGCCGTCCCGCCGCCCGCCGCGCCCTGGACTGGCTGGCGTCCCGGCAGCAGGCCGACGGCGGTTGGGAAGAGGACGCGTCGCTGGCCGACTCGGCACCGGAGTGGGCCCGTCCCGGAGACCCGGAGGCCGGGTTCCTCGTGTCGGCCAACGCCGGCTTCTGGCTCACCGTCGCCGGGCTGGACGCCCGGGCGTCGGGTCCGCTCGACCATCGGGTCGGCGGGGCGTACGCCGGGGTGGTGCAGGCGGCGGCCCACTCGCTCGCCGCGCGGCTGCGCCCGGACGGTAGCTGGCCGTCGTACCTCGCGGCGGGCTGGCTGAGCGCGGCCGTGCTGCACCGGCAGGAGATGTTCCAGGAGTCCGCCCGGATCCAGGTGGCGCTCGCCGAACGGATGCCGAAGATGTCCCCCGGGGACGTGGCGTGGCTGGCGGCCACGTTGCGCCGCGCCGGCGTCGACCCACAGGACTGGATCATGGTGCGGGCGCTGCGCCGGCTGACCGAGACCCAGCGCAGCGACGGCGGCTGGGAGAGCGACGACGGCCACCAGTTCGACGTGCACGTCACGCTGGCCGCGATCCGGGCGGCCCGCCCCGCGCCGCCCGGCTGAGCCGCCCGCCCCGCCCCGCCCCCGCCCCGCCCCGCCCCCGCCCTGCCCCCGCCCTGCCCCCGGCGATCTTGCAGTTTCTGTCGCGGATATGCAAATAAATGCCCCTTATGCCGGGGCAGAAACTGCAAGATCGCGGGCGCGGGGCGCGGGGCGCGGGGCGCGGGGCGCGGGGCGCGGGGCGCGGGGCGCGGGGGCGTTAGCGCACGTGACCGTCGCCGGTTACGACGTACTTGGTGCTGGTCAGCTCGGGCAGGCCCATCGGGCCGCGAGCGTGCAGCTTCTGGGTGGAGATGCCGATCTCCGCACCGAAGCCGAACTCGCCGCCGTCGGTGAACCGGGTCGACGCGTTCACCATCACCGCCGCCGCGTCCACCCGCGCGACGAAGTCACGGGCCGCGCTCGCCGAGTCGGTGACGATCGCCTCGGTGTGGCCGGTGCCGAAGCGGCGGATGTGCGCGACCGCCGCGTCCAGCGAGTCGACCACGGCCACCGAGATGTCGGCGGACAGGTACTCGGTGGCGTAGTCCTCCTCGGTCGCCGGGACCACTGCGGCGGAGTGGGCGGCCACCTCGGGTGAGCCGTGCACTGTCACCCCCGCCTCGGCGAACGCGGCCAGCACCAGCGGCAGGAACGCGTCGGCGATGCCCGCGTGCACCAGCAGCGACTCGGCCGTGTTGCAGGTGGACAGGCGTTGCGTCTTGGCGTTCAGCGTCACCGCGACGGCCTTCGCCAGGTCGGCGGCGGCGTCGACGTAGACGTGGCAGTTGCCCACCCCGGTCTCGATCACCGGCACTGTCGACTCCTCGACCACTGTGCGGATCAGCGACGCGCCACCCCGCGGGATGAGCACGTCGACGAGACCCCGGGCGCGCATCAGCTCCTTGACCGAGTCACGGGAGCTGGCGTCGAGCAACTGCACCGCGTCGGCGGGCAGACCGGCCCCGGCGACGGCGTCACGCAGCACCGCGACCAGTGCGGCGTTCGAGTGCGCTGCCGACGACGACCCGCGCAGCAGCGCCGCGTTGCCGGACTTGAGGCAGATCCCGGCGGCGTCCACCGTCACGTTGGGCCGCGCCTCGTAGATGATGCCGACCACCCCGAACGGCACCCGGATCTGGCGCAGCTCCAGGCCGTTGGGCAGGGTGGACCCGCGGACCACCTCGCCGACCGGGTCGGGCAACGCGGCCATCTCACGCAGCGCGTCGGCGATCCCGGCGACCCGGCCCGCGTCGAGCGCGAGCCGGTCCAGCACTGCCGCGCTCAGCCCGGCCTCGCGGCCGGCCGCGAGGTCCGTCTCGTTCGCGCTCAGGATCTCCGGGGTACGCGCCACGAGCGCGTCGGCCATCGCCACCAGCGCGGCGTCCTTGACGGTACGGGTGGCAGTGGCCAGGTCGGCGGCGGCGTCCCGCGCCCGCTTCGCCTGCTCGACGACGCTCATCGACTACTCCTCAGCTGGCAGTGGCTTACAGCAGCACCAGGTCGTCGCGGTGGACGACCTCTCGTTCGTACGCCGGGCCGAGCGCCGCGGCGAGTTCGGACGTGGAGCGGCCGAGCAGCCCGGGTAGCTCCACCGCGTCGTAGTTGACCAGCCCTCGGGCGACCGACGCGCCGGCGGTGTCCACCAGGTCCACCGGGTCGCCGGCGGTGAATGTGCCGTCCACGGCGGTGATGCCGGCCGGGAGCAGCGACTTGCGCCGCCCGACGACGGCGGCGACCGCGCCCGGGTCGAGGTGCAGCCGGCCCCGGGGTGAGGTGGCGTGGGCCAGCCAGAACAACCGGGCCGTCGGACGTCGCCGCTGCGGGTGGAAGAGCGTGCCGACCGGTTCGCCGGCCAGCGCCGGCGTGGCCAGGTCGGCGGCCGTGAGCACCACCGGGATGCCGAAGCCGGTGGCGATCCGCGCGGCCTCGACCTTGGTCACCATGCCACCGGTGCCGACGCCGGACCGGCCGGCCCCGCCGATGGTGATGCCGGCGAGGTCCGTGTCGTCGCGCACCTCGGCGATCCGGGTCGAGCGCGGGTTGGTGGGGTCACCGGTCCAGAGCGCGTCCACGTCGGAGAGGAGCACCAGCAGGTCGGCGTGCACCAGCGCGGCCACCAGGGCGGCCAGCCGGTCGTTGTCGCCGAAGCGGATCTCCTGGGTGGCCACCGTGTCGTTCTCGTTGACGATCGGCACCGCTCGCAGGTCGAGCAGCTTGCGCAGCGTCCGGTACGCGTTGCGGTAGTGCGCTCGCCGGGTCACGTCGTCGACGGTGAGCAGCACCTGCCCGACGGTGCGGCCGTGCCGGGCGAAGCTGGCCGCGTACCGGCCGATCAGCAGCCCCTGCCCGACGCTGGCGGCGGCCTGCTGGGTGGCCAGGTCGCGCGGGCGTCGGGACAGCCCGAGCGGGGCGAGCCCGGCGGCGATGGCGCCGGAGGAGACCAGCACCACCTCTCGCCCCTCGGCGGTGAGTCGACCGAGGGTGTCGACCAGCGTGTCGACGCGCTCGTCGGCCAGCCCGCCGGTGGCGGTGGTCAACGAGGAGGATCCGATCTTGACGACGACCCGCCGGGCCGTCGTGACTGCGTCGCGCACCCGACCATTCTGCGTGGTCACCGCCGCACCGCCCGGCGGCGTTCCCATATGGTGGCGGATTGTGACTCCAGACGAGTACGTCGAGGCGGTTCTCGACCTGGTCGAGCGGATCCCGGAGGGCCGGGTCATGTCGTACGGCGCGGTGGCCGACGCGCTGTCCGAGCGCTCGGGCCGCGCCTCGGCCCGGTTGGTCGGCACCATCATGGCCCGGCACGGGGGCTCGGTGCCCTGGCATCGGGTGGTGACCGCGAGTGGTCGACTGCCGCCGGGGCACGAGCGGGAGGCGCGGTCCCGACTGCGGGCCGAGGGGGTGCCGCTGCGCGGCGAGGGTGTGGACATCGCGGCGGCGGGCTGGTCGCCCGATGAGGGGATGTGACCCCCGACTCAACGTGAGTAATGTTCGGCCCCATGAAAACGCCGCCGGGCCCCGGCTCGCTGCCTCGACGGGTGCACGCCGGCTACGCGCTCGGCTCCCTGGCGACCGGAGCGTTCGGCACCGTGCCCGGTCTGCTGCTGCTGCCGTACCTGACCGACACGCTGGGCGTGGCCGCCGGGCTGGCCGCGCTGCTGGTGCTGTTGCCCAAGGCCTGGGACGTGCTGGTCAACCCGGTCGCCGGGCGGATCTCCGACCGCACCCGGTCGCGGTGGGGCGCCCGCCGGCCGTACCTGCTCGTCGCCGGCCTCGCGCTCGCCGTCCTGTTCGCGTCGATCTTCGCCGCGCCGTTCGGTAACGGCTCGGGCGCTGCGGCGTACGTGGCGTTCGCCTTCCTCGCCACCGCCACCGCGTTCGCCTTCTTCCAGGTGCCCTACGTGGCGATGCCGGCGGAGCTGACCGGCGACTACGCCGAGCGAACCCGGTTGATGACCTGGCGGATCGCGGTGCTGGCGCTGGCCATCCTGGTCTCCGGCGCGGTCGCGCCGCTGGTGGTCAGCGCCGGTGGTGACGGCGTGGCCGGGCACCGCTGGATGGGCCTGTTCGTGGCGGTGCTGATCGCCCTCGGCGCCCTCGGCGCGTTCCTGGGCACCCGGTCCGCGCCGACCGGCACCGTGGGCGAAAGCGAGCCGACGCTGCGCGCCCAACTCGCCGTGGCCGGCGCCAACCGTCCGTTCCGGGCACTGCTGATCTGCTTCGTGGTGCAGTCCGCCGGGGTGGCGACGATCCTGGCCGGGGTCAACTACTTCGCGGGGCAGATCCTGCGCGACGAGGAGAGCGGGCCGACACTGCTCTTCGTCTGCTTCGTCGGGCCGGCGCTGCTGGTGATGCCGGTCTGGAGCCGGATCGGTGCCCGGCTGGGCAAGCGCACCGCCCTGGTGGTCGCCTCGCTGATCCTTGCCGTCGGGGCCTTCGCCCTGGTCGCCGCGCCGGTGCTGCCGGCGGTCGCCGTCTATCTCCTGGTCGCGCTGATCGGCGTGGGGTACGCCGGACAGCAGGTCTTCGCATTGGCGATGTTGCCGGACTGCATCGCGCACGAGACGGCGCGCACCGGCCGACGGCAGGCGGGCGTCTTCACCGGGCTGTGGACCGCCGGGGAGACCTTCGGCCTGGCGCTCGGCCCGGGCATCTACGGACTGGTGCTCCAGCTCTCCGGCTACGTGTCCTCCGACACCGGCTCGGCGGCGGCCCAGTCCGACACGGCGAGGCTGGGCGTCCTCCTCGGCTTCACGCTGATCCCGGCGCTGCTGATCGCCCCGCCGATCCTCCTGCTCCGCCAGTACACCCTCACCGCCCACAGCGACCTGGTCGATCATGGAGTTGTGCTGGGGGACGACAGCGTTGACCGCCACGAGAAGGGCACCGTTACCCCATGATCGACGAGAGCAGGGTTGAGGCCGGAGCACTGTCCGCCACCGGGGTTGCGGCGGAAGAGGTTCTGGAAGAGGTGCGCAAGCTGCGGGCGGGTGACGCGCCCACCCACGGGGGACGGCTGTTCGCCTACGTCTACGACCCGGCGGTCCCGGGGCTGGACGAGCTGGCCGCCGCCGCCCACCGGGAGAGCGCGCACGTCAACGGGTTGGACCCGACCGCGTTCCCGTCCCTGCTGGCCATGGAGAACGCGCTTGTCGGCGCCGCCGGCCGGGTGCTGGGCGCCGGCCCCGGCACCACCGCCCCGGACGTCGTCGGCAGCGTCACCAGCGGCGGCACCGAGTCACTGATCCTCGCCGTCAAGACCGCCCGGGACGCCCACCCGGAGATCGCCGAACCCCGGATCGTGGTGCCGTCGAGCGCACACGCGGCATTCGCCAAGGCGGCGCACTACCTGCGGGTGGCGCTGGACGTCGTGCCCGTCTCCCCGGAGACGCTGCGTCCCGACCCGGCCGCGATGGCCGCCGCGATCCGCCCGGGGACGGTGCTGGTCGCCTGCTCCGCGCCGTCGTACGCGCACGGCGTGGTGGACCCGGTCACGCAGATCGCGGCCGCCGCGGCCGAGGCCGGGGTGCGCTGCCACGTGGACGCCTGTTTCGGCGGCTGGACCCTGCCGTACCTGCGTCGGCTCGGGGAGCCGGTGCCGCCGTTCGACTTCGCGGTGCCCGGGGTCACCTCCATCTCGGTCGACCTGCACAAGTACGCGTACGCGCCGAAGGGGGTGTCGGTGCTGCTGCACCGCGACGCCACGCTGCGCGCCCCGCAGTACTTCGCGTACGCCGACTGGCCCGGCTACACCATGATCAATCCGGTGATCGCGTCCACCCGCTCGGGCGGCCCGATCGCCGCCGCGTACGCCACGTTGCGGCACCTGGGCGACGA
>NZ_JBEYSL010000421.1:0-6022 GCF_040642735.1 Micromonospora sp. NPDC047753
CCGTGCTGGAGTACTTCATCTCCACGCACGGTGCTCGTAAGGGTCTCGCCGACACCGCGCTGCGGACCGCCGACTCGGGTTACCTGACCCGTCGTCTGGTGGACGTCTCGCAGGACGTCATCATCCGCGAAGAGGACTGCGGCACCGACCGGGCGATCCCGATGCAGATCGGCGAGAAGCTGGACGGCAAGCTCGTGGTCCACACCCACGCCGAGACCAGCGTGCACGCCCGTACGCTCGCGGACGACATCAAGGGGCCGGACGGCACCGTGGTGGCCGAGCGCGGTCAGGACATCAACTCCATCGGGGTCGACAAGATCGTCGCCGCTGGTGTGGAGACGGTCCGGGTGCGCAGCGTGCTCACCTGCGAGTCGAAGCTGGGCGTCTGCGCGGCCTGCTACGGCCGGTCGCTGCCGACCGGTAAGTCGGTCGACATCGGCGAGGCGGTCGGCATCATCGCCGCCCAGTCCATCGGTGAGCCCGGTACGCAGCTGACGATGCGTACCTTCCACACCGGTGGTGTCGCGGGTGAGGACATCACCCAGGGTCTGCCGCGTGTTCAGGAGATCTTCGAGGCTCGGGTCCCGAAGGGTAAGGCGCCCATCGCCGACACCCCCGGTCGGATCCGGATCGAGGACGGCGAGCGCTCGCGCAAGATCATCGTGGTGCCGGACGACGGCAGCGAAGAGATCGTCTACGACAAGATCTCGAAGCGGGTCAAGCTCCGTACCCACGACGGCGGTCACGTCGCGGTCGGCGAGAAGCTGACCGAGGGCACCATCGACCCGCACGAGTTGCTGCGGATCATGGGTCCGCGGGCGGTCCAGGTCCACCTGACCAGTGAGGTCCAGGAGGTCTACCGCTCGCAGGGTGTGCTCATCCACGACAAGCACATCGAGATCATCATCCGCCAGATGCTCAAGCGGGTGACGGTCATCGACTCCGGCTCGACCGAGTTCCTGCCGGGTGTGCTCGTCGACCGGGCGCTGTTCGAGTCGGAGAACCGCCGGCTCGTCTCGGAGGGCGGCGAGCCCGCCGCTGGTCGTCCGGTGCTGATGGGTATCACCAAGGCCTCGCTGGCCACCGACTCCTGGCTCTCGGCGGCCTCCTTCCAGGAGACCACCCGGGTGCTGACCGACGCTGCGATCAACTCGCGCAGCGACTCGCTGGTCGGCCTCAAGGAGAACGTGATCATCGGAAAGCTCATCCCGGCCGGTACCGGCATCAGCAAGTACCGCAACGTCCGGGTCGAGCCGACCGAGGAGGCCAAGGCCAAGGTCTACTCGATGACCGGTTACCCGGAGACCGACTACGGGTTCGGGCCGGCCGGCGGGCAGGCCGTGCCGCTGGACGACTTCGACTTCGGGTCGTACCGCTAAGCACCAGTCACACGACGAGGCCCCCGGTGAAAGCCGGGGGCCTCGTCGTGTCCGTGCCAACCCACCGCTTGCGCCGGGTTCGGCATGATGGGGGGATGACGACCGCACCCGGGCAGGTGACCATCGCCCAGCAGGGCGTGCGCCACCCGCTTGACCCGGACCCGGCCCGCGCCACGAAGGCACGGGCGGTCTTCGCGCTGGGCCTGCTCGGCATGCTGACCGGGTTGTTCATCGGTGGCGTGGTGCCGGCCACTGTGGCCCTGCAACTGGCCCGGCAGGCGCGCCGGGAGGCGTACGCCTCGGGGGGTTTCCTGACCGGCGGCGTCTGGCTGCGGCGGGGGGAGTGGATGGCCTGGACCGGCCTGGTGCTGGTCGCGGTCAGCGTCGTGGCCGCTGTGGTCATCGGGGTGGTCCGGTTGGCCGGCGCCCCGTTCGGCCACGACTACCCCGCGAACATGGACTGAGCCACCGGTGGCCGCGCCCGGCGCGGGCGGCGGTGCTGCCGGCGGTAGCCTGGCCGGTGTCCACCGTGTGACGGTGGCGGCCTTTCGACAGGAGGACCTCGTGACGGAACCGGCGCGGCCCCCTGCGGACGAACCGGCCGGTCCGCCGGACGTGCCGGCTCCGCCACCCGAGCCGAGCGACTGGGCGCGACCCGGCCCGAGCGACGAGACCCACCAGCCGGCGTCCACCCCGGGCCCGCAGCCCCCTGCGGCGCCGCCTCCCGGTTGGGGTCCGAACGGCTGGGGCGCCACCGCGACGCCCGGCTCCGACCAGCCGTACCCGGTCTCCAGCGCACCGACCTCCACCCCGCAGGGCTGGGGCCCGCCCACCTCCGGGCCGGGAGTGCCGCCCGGCTGGGGCCCGCCGCCGGCTGGTTCGGGAGTGCCGTACGGCTGGGGCCCGTCCTCGTCCGCACCGGCTGTGCCGCCAGGCTGGGGTCCGTACCCGTCTGCGCCGTCCGCGCCGCCCGGGTGGGGCCCGTCGCCGTCTGCGCCGGTTGCGCCGCACGGCTGGGGCCCGCCGTCGTCCGGGCCCGGGGCGCCGCACGGCTGGCGACCGCCGCCGCCGGGGCACGGCCCCGGGTGGGGTGGCACGCCGGAGCGTTCCGTACCGCCGCCCACCGACGACCAACGCCGGCCGCCGAAGCGGGTGGAGGCGGTTTCGGGTACGCCGTTCGGCGTCGTGCACCTGGACGTGGCACCGGTCACCTCCGGGCTGGCCATCGGGGCGCTGGTTGCGGGGATCGCCTCACTTCTGGTCTCACTGCTGGTGATCTGCTTCGGAGTGGCTTTCAAGAACGACGGCGGGGCCTGGGCCTCCGGGGCGTTCGCCGCGCTGGGTGTGCTGGCCGGCGGGGCGGCGGTCGTCATCGGGCTGCTCGGCCGGCGACAGATCCGGCGGCCGACCGTCCCCTCCGCGGTCCAGTTCACCGGTCGCGGGCTGGCGATGGCCGGGATCAGCTGCGGCGCGGCGGGGGCGCTGCTCAGCCTGCTGGGCCTGGGCCTTGCCCTGCTTCTCACACTGACGTGAGGGTCATCACCGACAGATCCGGCACCTGACGGCGGTTTTCCGCGGAAGGCTTCCGGTCGCCCCGGGGGCGATGGGTGCTTCTGCGGGGAAGCCGGTACACTTGTATTCGTAGGTGCCCATCGCGGGCGACGGGGCAGGACGAGATCCGGCCGGCTGGTGTGAGACAGTCGCCGGGCCATTCCGTTTTGACCTGGGCGGTTGTGGTAGGTACTCTTTCCCCTTGTGCCCGGGCATGCCCGGGCAACTCGTGCGTGCGCTGTTTCCGGCTTACGGACGGCGGTACGACAAGCCAAGGATCCGGAGCGGGGCGACCCGCGCGCCGGTGACAAAACCCGGTACGAACGCGAGAGCGTCGCAACGGGGCCGTGACGAGGGCGACACGCCCGACCGCGGGTGCCGGGGTCTCCGCAAGGCGACCCTGGTCGGAATGTAGGAGAGCCGGTCATCAGGCCGGTTAACGAGCAGACGGCGCGGCCGCGGATGCGGCCGAAGGGAGCGGAGAAACCCGGTGCCCACGATCCAGCAGCTGGTCCGAAAGGGCCGCCAGGCGAAGACGACCAAGACCAAGACCCCGGCGCTGAAGGGTTCCCCTCAGCGGCGCGGCGTGTGCACCCGCGTGTACACCACCACCCCGAAGAAGCCGAACTCGGCGCTGCGCAAGGTCGCTCGCGTGAAGCTCAGCAGCCAGATCGAGGTGACCGCCTACATCCCCGGCGTCGGTCACAACCTGCAGGAGCACTCGATCGTGCTCGTTCGCGGCGGCCGGGTGAAGGACCTCCCCGGCGTGCGTTACAAGATCGTTCGCGGCTCGCTGGACACCCAGGGCGTCCGCAACCGCAAGCAGGCGCGCAGCCGTTACGGCGCGAAGAAGGAGAAGAGCTGACATGCCGCGTAAGGGACCCGCTCCGCGGCGGCCACTGGTCGCTGACCCGGTGTACAACTCGCCGCTGGTCACCCAGCTGGTGAACAAGATCCTGCTCCGTGGCAAGCGTCAGCTCGCCGAGACCATCGTGTACGCGGCCCTCGAGGGCTGCCGCGAGAAGTCCGGCACCGACCCGGTCGTCACCCTCAAGCGGGCGATGGACAACGTCAAGCCGACCCTCGAGGTGCGCAGCCGTCGTGTCGGTGGCGCCACCTACCAGGTTCCGGTCGAGGTCCGCCCGACCCGGGCGACGACCCTGGGCCTGCGCTGGCTGGTCACGTACTCCCGCGCCCGGCGCGAGAAGACCATGGTCGAGCGGCTGATGAACGAGCTGCTGGACGCGAGCAACGGCCTCGGTGCCGCCGTCAAGCGGCGCGAGGACACGCACAAGATGGCCGAGTCGAACAAGGCCTTCGCGCACTACCGCTGGTAACACCCTGGTTCCGGCGCCTCCGGGCGCCGGAACCGCCACCAGTTGTGTCGAGACGACGATAAGTAGGGATTGAAGTGGCCGCCGCAGACGCGCTCGCCAAGGTACGCAACATCGGCATCATGGCGCACATCGATGCCGGTAAGACCACGACCACCGAGCGAATCCTGTTCTACACCGGCATCACGTACAAGATCGGTGAGGTCCACGAGGGCGCTGCCGTCATGGACTGGATGGAGCAGGAGCAGGAGCGTGGTATCACCATCACCTCCGCTGCTACCAAGTGTGAGTGGAAAGACCACACGATCCAGATCATCGACACGCCCGGCCACGTCGACTTCACGGTCGAGGTCGAGCGGTCGCTGCGGGTCCTGGATGGTGCGGTAGCGGTCTACGACGGTGTCGCCGGCGTGGAACCGCAGACGGAGAACGTCTGGCGGCAGGCCGACAAGTACAACGTCCCGCGTATGTGCTTCGTCAACAAGCTCGACCGGACCGGCGCCGACTTCTTCCGCTGCGTGCAGATGATGATCGACCGGTTGAACGCCACCCCGCTGGTGCTCCAGATCCCGATCGGGCTCGAGGGTGACCACATCGGTGTCGTCGACCTGATCGGCATGCGCGCGCTCACCTGGCGTGGGGAGACCCAGAAGGGTGAGGACTACGCGGTCGAGGAGATCCCGGCCGAGCTGGCCGACTCCGCCGCCGAGTGGCGCGAGAAGCTGATGGAGACCCTCGCCGACGTCGACGACGCGGTGATGGAGAAGTACCTGGAGGGCGACGAGATCTCCGTCGAGGAGATCAAGGCCGCCATCCGGCGTGCCACCATCGCCGGCAAGGCCAACCCGGTGCTCTGCGGCTCGGCGTTCAAGAACAAGGGCGTTCAGCCCATGCTCGACGCCGTGGTCGACTTCCTGCCGTCGCCGCTGGACGTTCCGGCGATCGAGGGTACGGCCACCGACGGCGAGACCCCGCTGCTGCGTAAGCCGTCCAACTCGGAGCCCTTTTCCGGTCTGGCCTTCAAGATCCAGACGGACAAGCACCTGGGCAAGCTCACCTACGTGCGGGTCTACTCCGGCACGCTCGATTCCGGTTCCCAGGTGGTCAACTCCACCAAGGACCGCAAGGAGCGCATCGGCAAGATCTACCAGATGCACGCCAACAAGCGGGAAGAGCGTCCGTCGGCGCAGGCAGGCGACATCATCGCCGTGCAGGGTCTCAAGCAGACCACCACCGGCGACACTCTCTCCGACCCGGCGAACCCGGTCATCCTGGAGTCGATGACCTTCCCGGAGCCGGTCATCTCGGTGGCGATCGAGCCGAAGACCAAGTCCGACCAGGAGAAGCTGGGCACCGCCATCCAGCGCCTGGCCGAGGAGGACCCGACCTTCCGCGTCCAGCTGGACGAGGAGACCGGTCAGACGGTCATCTCCGGCATGGGTGAGCTGCACCTGGACATCCTGGTCGACCGGATGCGCCGCGAGTTCAACGTCGAGGCCAACGTCGGCAAGCCGCAGGTGGCGTACCGCGAGACCATCCGCCGCAAGGTGGACAAGGTCGAGTACACCCACAAGAAGCAGACCGGTGGTTCCGGCCAGTACGCCCGCGTGATCGTGAGCGTCGAGCCGCTTCCGCTGGACAACGACTCGCCGACCTACGAGTTCGCCAACGCCGTCAGCGGCGGCCGCATCCCCCGGGAGTTCATCCCCTCGGTGGACGCCGGTGCGCAGGACGCGCTGCAGTACGGCATCCTGGCGG
>NZ_JBEYSL010000422.1:0-6020 GCF_040642735.1 Micromonospora sp. NPDC047753
ACCACCACGGCCGGCCGGGTCCGCAAGCGATTGAACAGCCGCACCGCGACGCTCGTCTCGATCGTCATCGCGGCGGTCGTCGACCGGTGGTGCTGACGTGTGGAAGGGGGTGAGGTGCGTGGCGGTCTAGCTGAGCGCCACCGAAGTGACTTGTCAGGAACGCCGCACGGTGCCTGTGGAATCCGCCGTCAGCCGATCCGGCGCTCGTGGCTCGGGGCGCTGTCGAGCTGCCAGGCCGCGGCGAGATCCTCGCGGGCCCGGGCCACCCGGGACCGGATCGTGCCGACCGGGCACTGGCAGATCTCCGCCGCCTCGGCGTACGACAGGCCGAGTACCTGGGTGGCGACGAACGCCTCGCGGCGCTCGCGGGTCAGGCCGGCGATCAGCTGGTGCACTGTCACGCTCTCGTCGGCCCCGGCGGTGATCGCCCCGGCGGCCTCGGCCGCCGCCTGCCAGTCCGGCACGGATGCCAGCCTCGGCCGGGCCACCGCCGTGCGCACGTGGTCGACGGCGACCCGTCGGGCGATCGTGAACACCCACGTGCGGGCCGACGAACGGCCGGCGAAGCCGGGGAGGTTGCGGAATGCCCGCAGGAACGTCTCCTGGGTCAGGTCGTCCGCCTCGCCCGGCCCGGCGAGATGCGACAGGAACCGCCAGACCTGGTCCTGGAGGGCCCGGATGAACGCCGTCGCGGCCTGCCGGTCGCCCTGGCCCGCCTCCTGCGCCCACCGGGTGACCTGGGCGTCGTCAACGCCGCCGGTCCGCACAGACCACCGTCCTGTGTGCCACGGGCGCTCCTTTTCGGCCGAGAGGCCGTCGTCGGGACGCCGCCGGTCAGCCGCGCAATCTGGTTGTCGCCGGCCGGTCCGGAAAAGTTCCCGGGGCTCCCACATTCGGGTGACTCTGGCCCGGGATCCGCTCGGTGCTCTCCCGGGCGGGCGGCGGCACCGGGCCGGGCGTACGCCAGGATCGCCACAGGTTGCTGTAGCCGCCACCGGCCGCGAGCAGCTCGGCGTGCGTACCGTGCTCGGCGACGCGACCCTGGTCCAGGACGACGATGCGGTCCGCGGTGGCCGCCTGGCTGAGCCGGTGGGCGACGACCAACGTGGTACGGCCCTCGGTGGCCGCCACGGCGGCCCGGTCGAGGTCACGAGCGCCCGCGCTGCCCGCCTCCGCGGTGGCCTCGTCGAGGACCGCGACGGCGGGGTCGGCGAGAACCAGGCGGGCCAGCGCGAGGTGCTGGGCCTGCGCCGCGGTGAGCTGACGACCGCCTTCCCCCACCGCGGTCGCCAGCCCGTCCGGCAGGGTACGCAGCCACCCGGTGGCGCCGACGAGGTCGAGGGCGCGGGTCAGCTCGGCGTCGGTGGCGTCCGGGTCGGCCAGACGCAGGTCCTCGGCGAGCGGTCCGGCGAACACGTGCACCTCCTGGCTGATCAGGGCGATCTCCCGCCGGAGCTGGTGTTCGCCGAGGTCGGCCAACGGCACGCCGCGTAGGCGCACCGAACCCTGGCTGGGCTCGACGATGCCCGCGATGATGCCGGCGAGGGTGCTCTTGCCCGCGCCGCTCGCGCCGACCAGCGCCACGCGCTCCCCGGGGGCGAGACGCAGGGTGATGTCCCGCAGCACGACAGGTCCGTCGTCGTAGCGGTGCTGCGCGACGGTCACCTCCAGGGCCGCGGGCTCGGGCCGCTCCGGGCGGGCCGGGCGGCGACTGACGGGCGACGCGGTGTCCGGCAGTGTGGTCACCCCGACGAGCCGGGCGAGGCTCGCGCCGGCCTGGAGCACCGAGTCCGACTGGAACAGCAGCAGGCCGATGGGGTTGAACAGGCGGTGGAAGTAGAGGGCGGCGGTGGTCGCCGCGCCGACGGTGGACAGGTCCTCGCGGACCAGCAGGAAGCCGGCGAGCAGCACGGCGGCCAGCCCCACGAACTCGGACCTGTTGATGCGCAGCCCGAACCGGGTGAACAGGCCGAAGATCTCCAGCGACAGGTCGCGGGCGACGCCGGAGCTAGCCGCGATCCGGGCGACGTGCGCGTCCTCCATCCGGTAGGCGCGTACCGTCGCCGAGCCGCGCAGCGCCTCGGCCGTCGCCTGCGTACGCTCGCCCGTCGCCACCCGCTCGCGGGCGTAGTACGGCACCGACCGTCTGAGGTACCAGCGCAGCGCCAGCGCGTACGCCGGTGCGGCGGCCAGCCCGGCGATGCCGAGCCGCCAGTCGAGGGCGAAGAGCCCCAGCGCGGTCAACACGACGGACAGCGTCGCGCCGAGGAAGGCAGGGCCGCTGGTGGCGATCACGTTCGTCACCACTGCCACGTCGTCGCCGGCCCGGGCCACCAGGTCGCCGGTCCCGGCTCGTTCCAGGGTGGCCGACGGCAGGTGCAGCGCACGGTCGAGGACCCGCTCACGGAGCCGGGCCAGCACTGTCTCGCCGAGGCGTGCGGCGACCGCGGCTCCGGCCGCGGTGAGGAGCCCCGCGAGCACCGCCGCACCCGCGATCACGCCCGCCCAGGCCACCACCTGCGGTGTGTCGGTGCCGGCGATGACGTCGTCGACGAGGCGACCGAGCACCCACGGCGCGACGAGCCCGGTCGCGGACGCGGCGACCAGCAACGTGCCGGCGACGGCGCTGAGCACCGGCAGGCGGGCGAGCTCGGTCCGGAGGGCGGCCCAGGTCTGCCGGCCGGTGGCCGTCGGCAGCAACTGCCGGGTCTCCCTGCCGCTCGCGGTCGACGGGTCGGTCATCGCAGGACCTCCTCCCGGTAGCGGGTGTCGCTGGCGAGCAACCGCTCGTGCGGCCCCTCGGCGACGACCCGACCCTTGTCGATCACGACGACCCGGTGCGTGACGTGCAGCAGGGCCGGACTGGTGGTGATCAGCACCGTGGCTCGGGTGTCCGCCGCGCGAACCGAGGCCAGCCCTTCGGCGAGCAGCGCCTCGGTCACCGCGTCGACGGCCGTGGTGGGGTTGTGCAGCACCAGTACCGGTGGGTCGGCGACGAGCGCACGGGCGAGCCCGATCCGCTGCCGCTGACCGCCGGACAGGTTCGCTCCCCGCTCGGTGAGTCGGCGGTCGAAGCCGTCCGGGTGTGCGGTGAGCACGTCCTCGGCGGCGGCAGCCCGCACGGCGGCCCGCAGGACGGTGTCGTCGACGCGGGCATCGGCGCTGAGATTGGCGCGCAGGGTGCCCTCGAACAGCGCCACGTCGTGTGGCTCCACCAGGACCACGGCGCGCGCGGCGTCGATGTGCAGGTCCTCGACGGGTACGCCGTCGACGTACAGCGTCCCCCGGTGGTCCGCGTGGTGCACCCGGCCGGCCAGCAGCGCGACAAGCGCTTCGGCCTCGCTCGGGTCGTAGGCGAGCACGCCCACGATCTCACCGGCGCGGACGTGCAGGCTGACGGCGTCGAGGCCGGCGTGCGAGACCGCGTCGAGGGCGAGCCGGGAAGGGCTCGGGGTGGGCGGCCCGGCGTCACCCGGCGCGAGGACCGGCGCCGCGCCGAGGACCCGGGCGACCCGCGCCGCCGAGGCCCGGGCCATGGCGAACAGTTGTACGCAGTACCCGAGCGTCTGCACCGGCTCGGCGATGAACTGGGCCAGCCCGACGACGGCGACGAGTTCGCCGATGGTGAGCCGACCCTGGAGCGCGAGCCAACCCGCGACACCGGCGACCGTCGCGAGGAAGAGTCCGTTGACCATGGTGGTGAGGCCGAGGTGCAGGCCCTTGGTGGTGGCGGCGCGAAGGGTCACGTCGAGGGCGTGTCGGCTGGCACCCGCGTACCGTCGGGCGGCGTGGTCCTGCGCGCCGATGCCGCGCAGCACGCGCAGCCCGGTGACGAGGTCGACGGCGAGCGCCGTCGTGGCCGCGAGGGCCTCCTGCTGCGACGTGCTGCGCCGGGTGAGCAACGGCGCCATCCGCTGGAGGGCGACGACCAGCAGCGGTACGCCGACGAGCACCCCGAGCCCGAGGGGGACGTCGACGACGAGCAGCGCGACGGCCGCGACCACGATCGCGGTGAGCGCCGCGGCGGTGAGCCCGGCGACGCGTACGACCAGCGCGGACAGCTCAGCGTCGGAGGCCGTGATGGACAGCAGCTCTCCGTCGCGCAGACCCGAGCGGTGTCCGCGCGGGTCGAGGGCGCTCCGGACGATCTCGACGCGGGTCGCGTGCGCCTCGTGTTCGACGGCGGCGTAGGCCAGCCGGGCGCCGGTGCGGTAGGCGAAGGCGAGGGCGGTGAACAGGGCGGCGAGGCCGGCGAGGGACAGCAGCAGCGCGGTGACATCCCCGGTGGCCACCGCCCGGTCGATGATCACGCCGATGGCGACCGGTACGAGGGCCTCGGTGGCCTGGTGGGCGCAGAGCAGCACGATGCCGAGCACCACCCGGCGGCGCTGTCGGCGCAGGGCGCGGCGGAGCACCACGCTCCCACTGACCTCGGCGACTGTCATGCTCGGATCGATGGGGGCATAGCGGCAGACTCCAGTAGGTGAGGGCAGGCTAACCTAACACGCCCTCGGCCAGCCGCAGGCGCCGGAGTGCGGTGACGCCGGCCGCCCTGCCATGGACGGCCGGGGCCGGCGTCGACGGTCCGCATCCGCCTCGGCTACCGCTCCCCCGCCGGAGCCACGTGCCGGCCACCCGGCTCACCAGTCATGGACCGTGCCGTCCTTGAGCCGGTTGAACGGCAGGTACGCCGGCTCGTACGGGAACCGGGCCGCCGCCTCCTCGTCGAGCTCCACCCCGAGCCCCGGCTGGTCGCCCGGATGCAGGTAGCCGTCGGTGAAGGTGAACGACTGCCGGAACACCTCGTTGGCCAACGGGGTGTGCTTCATGTACTCCTGGATCCCGAAGTTGTGGATGGCCAGGTCCAGGTGCAGGGCCGCGGCCATCCCCACCGGGGAGATGTCGGTCGGGCCGTGGATGCCCGACTTGATCTGGTACTGGGCGGCGAAGTCGAGCAGCTTGCGCATCGCGGTGATGCCGCCGGTGTGGGTGACAGCGGACCGGACGTAGTCGATCAGCTGCTCCCGGATCAGGGTCTGGTAGTCCCAGACGGTGTTGAAGACCTCACCGATGGCCAGCGGGGTGGTGGTGTGCTGGCGGACCAGCCGCAGCGCCTCCTGGTTCTCGGCCGGGGTGCAGTCCTCCAGCCAGAACAGGTCGTACGGTTCGAGGGCCTTGCCGAGCTTGGCGGCCTGGATCGGCGTCATCCGGTGGTGACCGTCGTGCAGCAGCGGCAACTCCGGGCCGAACTCGGCACGCACCGCCTCGAAGACCGACGGTAGGTGGCGCAGGTACGCGCGGGTGTCCCAGTCCTCCTCGGCGGGCAGCGGAGTGCGCTGCGCGGGCTCGTAGTCGTAGCGCTGGCCGGTGGCGCTGGGTTGCGCGGCCACGCCGTAGACGGCGTTGATCCCCGGCACCGCGGTCTGCACCCGGATCGACCGGAAGCCCTCGTCGAGGTGGCTGCGGATGGAGTCGAACAGCTCGGGGATGTCCCGCCCCGACGCGTGCCCGTACGCCATGATGCCGGTGCGGGACGCACCGCCCAGCAGTTGGTACAGCGGCATGCCGGCGGCCTTGGCCTTGATGTCCCACAGCGCGACATCGACGGCGGCGATGGCCGCCATGGTGACCGGGCCCCGCCGCCAGTACGCCGAGCGGTACAGGAACTGCCAGGTGTCCTCGATCCGGTGCGGGTCCCGTCCCATCAGCAGAGGGGCGACATGGTCGCGCAGGTACGAGGCGACGGAGAGCTCGCGGCCGTTGAGCGTGGCGTCGCCCAGACCGGTGATGCCCTCATCAGTGGTGATCTTGAGGGTGACGAAGTTCCGGTCGGGGCTGGTCACGATGATGTCTGCTGCGACGATCTTCACGGGGTGCCTTTCGTCCTTCAGAACCGGGGGTGGATTCTAGGCCGACAAAGGCGATCGGCACCGGCTTCACGCCGGTGCGGCCGTTTCTGCGTACGCGGGATCAGCGCGGCCGGCGGCGCTCCAGGAACTCGGTCATCCGGCGGTGCTTCT
>NZ_JBEYSL010000423.1:0-6003 GCF_040642735.1 Micromonospora sp. NPDC047753
CCGGTGGGGTCGGGCCGGCTGTGTTCCGGCCCGGCCCGGCCTGTTCCGGCCCGGCCCGGCCCGGCCTGTTCCGGCCCGGCCCGGCCTGTTCCGGCCTGGCCCGGCGGGGTGTGCCGGGTGAGAGGCGGGGCGGGTGGGTTAGCGGGGGGAGATTGAGCGGTAGTGGGTTTTGTCGGTGTTGGCGAGGCTGTAGGTCTGGGAGCGGGACGGGGTCGGGACGACCACCAGGCCGGGGCGCTCGACCAGCAGGGGAGTGCCCGGGGGAACGGACAGGGAGCTGTCCCGGGTGGCCCGCCAGCTCAGCACCACCAGCGGCTGACCGGGCACCGGCAGTTGGTACGCCTGCAACGGGGTGGCCCGGTCGGCGGGTGAGACGACGGGCGCGCTCCCGTCGGCAGGTCGATAGATCACCGCCGTCATGGCGCCGGCGTCGGTGTCCCAGCTGAGCTGCTGCAACTCGGCCGGCTCGCCGCCGCCGAGGGCCACTTCACCGAGCGAGCGTACGGTGAGTTTCGCCATCGGCCAGGACGTCGGCACCGAGCGTGGGGCGTCCCGGTCCCCGATCCGGCGCGGGATGCTGCCGAAGGGGCCCCGGTCGCCGGACAGCACGCAGGTGTCCAGACCGCTGAGCGCACGCCGGCCCGTGCCGGACTCGTCGCGGACCAACGGGTAGCGCGGGTCGACGGTGCCGGTGCCCAGGTCGAGCAGCCGGTCGGCGGCCCGACCGCGGGGGAGCGACTCCGTGGTTCGCAGGGTCGCGGTCACGCCGACGGCGGTGCAGGACGGCACGTCGACCGGTGCGCTGAGACCGTCCGCGATGGTCAACGTCCGGTCCTTGGGCCCGAGGAGGCTCTGCACCCGGGCCGAGACCAGGTAACGCCGGCCGCCGGCCGTCTGCACCGGCAGCACGTCGGAGTAGACGAGGTAACCCGGATCGGTGTACTCGGTGGCGCGGGTCACCGTGTACCGGTCGCCCTCGCGAGTCAGTTGCAGAAGCCAGGACGCGCTTTCGCCGGGCACGTCGGCGGCCACCAGCGCCACCGGGGCGCCGTCGACCCGACCGGAGAAGAGGATGCCCGACGAGGGCAGGTGTGCGCGGTCGTCGGCCGGAGACCGCCAGCTCCGGACCGCCGCGGTGATCGCCGATGTCGCCGTGGCGTCGCTGGAGAGGTCGCCCCGGGGCGGCCATACGGCGAGGGTGCCGTCCAGGCTGTCGTACCCGACCCGGAGGTCCTGCGGCTTCCGCTCGGCTACCGGACCGCACGCCGTGCCGGCCAGCAGCGCGCTCAGCAGGACGGGAAGCGCCCTGCCGTACCGACGGCCTGGAGTCACCTGGCCCGCCCCCGATCGCCTCACCGTCGCTGTCGGAAAGCGCCATAGTACGAGATGTCCGATGCGGCGCCTCAGTTGGCCGGCATCCGAAGCACCACAATGGACACCACCGGGGGTTTAGGGCGTTTTGGTTGCTCCGGTAGACTCCGCCGACTGTGACGCCTGCCGAGTCCCGCGCCCTGCCCGCGCCGCACCCGGAGGCGGTAGCCGACTCCGCCGAGCTGGTGAGCTACCGCACACCGGCCGGTCTCTTCGCCGGCCCGCCCGCGCTGGCCGCCCCCACCACAGCGCCGGCCGATCCCGAAGCGCCGGCCGACCCGGCCACAGCGCCGGCTGCCCCAGGAGCGCCGGCCGAGCCCGAAGCGCCCGCCGAGCCCGAAGCGCCCGCCGAGAGCGCGGTGCCGGCCGAGAGCGCGGTGCCGACGCGAGCACGGTGGCGGCGGTGGACTCGGCGTCGGCAGCATCTGGCGGTGGGCGGGCTGTTTCTGCTCGCCGCACTCTGGGTGACCAGCCGGATCTGGCTGGACCCCTCCGGTCGGGTGGCCTCGCTCTACACCGGTGACCCGGCGCAGGTGCAGTTCTTCCTCGCCCACTCGGTACGCGTGGTGCTGCACGGCGAGTACCCGTTCTACACCGAGCAGTTCAACTACCCCGACGGTGTCAACCTGATGGCCAACACGGCCGTGTTGGCGCTGGGCATCCCGATGGTCCCGGTGACGCTGCTCTTCGGGCCGGCGGTCTCCTTCGTGGTGCTGGTCACGCTCGGTCTCGCCGGCACCGCGATGGCCTGGTACCTGATGCTCTCCCGCCACCTGGTGCGTACCCCGCTCGCGGCTGCGGTCGGCGGCTGGTTCTGCGGGTTCTCGCCCGCGATGCTCTCGCACGCCAGTTGGCACCCGAACATCATCAGCCAGTTCCTGCTGCCGTTCATCGTGTGGCGGGTGCTGGTGCTCACCCGCTCCGGAAAACCGGTTCGGGACGGGGCCCTGCTCGCCCTGCTGGTCACCGCGCAGGCGTTCATCAACGAGGAGATCCTGCTCTTCACGGCGCTGGCCTGCGGCGTCTTCCTGCTGGCGGTGCTGGCCCAGGAGCCGGCCCGGTGGCGAGCGGCCTGGCGGCCCCTGGGCGTCGGCGTGGTGACCTGCGCGCTGCTGGCGGGGGCGCTGCTGGCGTACCCGCTCTACGTGCAGTTCGCCGGGCCGATGGCCTACCACGGGCTCAGCGACGCGGTGAAGGACTACGGCAACGACATCGCCGCCTTCTTCGCCCCCGGCTCGCCCACCCTCGGCGGCAACCAGCGAGCCAACATCAACCTGGCGCCGAACTATTCCGAGGAGAACGCCTTCTTCGGCTGGAGCCTGTCGATGCTGGCCATCGGCATCGTGGTCTGGCTGCGCCGGGAGTTGATCGTTCGGGCGCTCGCGGCGACCGGCGTGTTCTTCGCCGTGCTCTCCCTCGGCGAGCGGGTCTCCTGGTGGGACCGCGAGCTGATCACCGGACCGTGGCAGTGGTTGGTCCACCTGCCGCTGCTGGACGCGGTGGTGCCGACCCGGTTCGGGCTCATCACCAGCGTGGTGATCGGCCTGCTGCTGGCGCTCGCCGTCGAGCGGGCCTGGGCGCTACGCCCGGCCGACCGCCGTACCGTCCGGGTGCTGACCGCCGCGGGTCTGGCTTTCGCGCTGCTGCCGATCGCACCGATGCCGCTGCGGATGGTCTCCCGGCCGCCGGTGCCGGACTTCATCACGGCGGACCGGTGGCGGGCGTACGTCGGGCCGGACCAGACGCTGGTGCCGATCCCGGTGCCCAGCATGGGCAACACGCACGGCATGCGCTGGGCGGCGGCCACCAACCTCGACTTCAAGATCCCAGGCGGTTACTTCCTCGCGCCCCGCAACGGCAACACCGGTGACGCGGGCCGGTTCGGCGGTCGTCCCAGCGGGGTGGGTCAGATGCTGGAGGAGGTGGCGACCACCGGGCGTACGCCCAAGCTTGACGACCGGCAGCGTCGGCGCTTCGCCGACGAGTTGCGGCACTGGCGGGCGGCGATCCTGGTGCTGCCGGTGCGGCAGCAGAACGTCGAGCCACTGCGTCGTACTGTCGAGGAGCTGGTCGGTCCGGGCCGCCAGGAGTTGGACGTGTGGGTCTGGGACGTCCGGACGCTCACCGACCGTTCGGTCTGATGACCACCGGGACGACGTCCCCGAACATCTCGCCCCCGGCGACGGTCGGCGCGTCCCGCTCGGCCTGGCTGCGGGACGCGCTGGTGGTGGCCGGCTATCTGGGCCTCGCGGTGCTGGTGACCAGCGGGCAGTGGGGTCACCCGTGGCGGCTGTTCCACCAGGCGGGTGACCAGATCCTCTTCGAGTGGATGCTGGCTCACGCGGCGCATGCGGTGGTCGAGGGGGAGAACCCGCTCTTCAGCACCGGGTTGAACGCGCCCGACGGGGTCAACCTGATGGCGAACACGTCGGTGCTCGGTCTGGGTGTTCCGCTCACCCCGGTCACAGTGCTCTTCGGCTCGCAGGTGGCGTTCTGCGTGGCTGTCGTCTGCTGCCTCGCCGGGACCGCCGTCGCCTGGTACGTGCTGCTGCGCCGCCGGCTGGTCGGCACCCGAACCCCGGCCGCGGTGGGTGGGCTGATCTGTGGCTTCGCCCCGGGCATGATCGCCCAGGCGGGGGCCCACCTGCACATCGCCGCCCAGTTCCTGGTGCCCGCGATCCTCGCCCTGGTGTTCCGGCCGGCCTCGGAGACGACACGAGACGGCGTGTGGCGGCCCGGCGTCGCCCTGGGACTGCTGCTCGTCTGGCAGGTCTTCATCGGCGAGGAGGTGCTGGTCTTCCTGGTGCTCGCGGCCGGCGTCTTCGCGTTGGGTTACGCGCTCGCCGACCGGGTGGCCGCACGACGGCTGGCGCCGGCCCTCTTCGGTCGGCTCGCGGTGGCGGCCGGCGTGGCGGGGGTGCCGCTGGCGTACCCGTTGTGGTTCCAGTTCTACGGCCCGCAGCACTACTCCGGGATGGCGTTCGCCACGCAGGGCTTCCAACTGGACGTCGCCTCGTTCACCGCGTCGGCCCGGCAGACCGTGCTGGGTGACGACTGGCTGCCGGGGCTGCTCTCGCCGAATCCGACCGAGGAGAACTCGTTCTTCGGCCCGGGCCTGCTGGTGCTCGCCGTGGTGATCGTGATCTGGCAGTGGCGACGACCGCTGGTCCGGGCACTGGCCGCCTGCGGCGTGGTCTTCGCCCTGCTCTCGCTCGGCGACGAGTTGCGGGTGGACGGTGCGGCCACCGGCATTCCGGGGCTGTACCGGCTGGTCGGCGGGTTGCCGTTGCTCGATCTCGCGGTGCCGGCCCGGTTCGCGCTGGTCTGCGTACCGGTGCTGGGGGTGCTGGTGGCGCTGTCAGTGGACCGGGTCCGGGCCGCGCGGGGGCCGAATGTGGCACCGGGCCTACCGGTGCGGCTGCTGTGGGCCGGCGCGGTCGCCGCCGCGTTGCTGCCCCTGTTTCCGACGCCGATCCGCGTGGTGCCGGTCGCGCCGGTGCCGGGGTTTCTCGCCGCCGGTGGCTGGCGTCCGCTGGTGCCGCCCGGTCGGACGGTGGTCGCGGTGCCCCCGGTCACCGGTGCCGGGCGCAGCCCGGTGATGCTCTGGTCCGCCCGTACCGGTCTGGGGTTCGCCGCGCCGGGCGGTTACTTCATCGGCCCCAGCGGCCCGGACGACCCGGCGGCCCGCTGGGGTACGCCGGACCGGCCCACGTCGGTGCTGTTGCGGCAGGTGGCCGAGACCGGCGTGGTGCCGGTGCTCGACGAGATCGACCGCCGCCAGGTGGTCGAGGACCTGCGGCACTGGCGTGCCGCCGTGGTCGTACTCGGGCACCTGGAGCACGGTGACCCGGTCCGCCGAACCGTCGACGACCTGCTCGGCCCGGGCCGACCGGTCGACGGCGGATGGTTGTGGGACGTCCGGGACCGGGTCGGCTGACTAACCCACCAGGGCGCGCACGTCCCAGACCCAAACGTCGTCGACCCGCTGCGGTGGCCCGATCAGGGCGGTGACCAGCTCACGGAGCACAGCCTCGCGGGGGTGCGCCCCGAGCACCACCACCGACGCCCGCCAGAACCGTAGGTCCTCGACGGCCTGCCGGCGGTTCTCGTCGGTCAGCGCCGGAACGGTGCCACTGTCCATTGTCGAGTAGACGAGGGTGCTGGTCGGTCGGTTCGGCGCGCCGAAGACCCCCTCACCCAGCTCGTTCGGGCCGATGAAGTAGCCGCCCGGAACGGGGAACTCCTGCCCGGTCAGCGCACTCCACCGCAGCGTCGGCAGACCGTGCACGTTGCTCGGGATCGGCACCGGCACCAGGGTGCGACCCGCCGGCACGTACGGTCGCCAGCCGCCCGCGGTGATGAAGTGCGGCGGCGGGTCGATCTGCTGAGCGGGCAGCGGGCGGGGGAAGAGCGGCAGCACGGCGAGGGCAACCGCCGCGTACCCCACCGGGCGCAGCCACCGGCGGCGGGAGGCGGCCGGCGCGGCCGGCGCGGCCGGCTCGGCGTCGGTCGTCGCCGGGGTCGCGTCGTCGACGCGCTGGGCCGGCACCCGCGGCCGGTCAGCAGATCCGTCAACTCGACCGGGTGGTCATCCGGTTCGCCGGTGACTCCGGCGACGGCATGCAGCTGACC
>NZ_JBEYSL010000424.1:0-5966 GCF_040642735.1 Micromonospora sp. NPDC047753
GCGAGCAACAACGGTTTGGTGGCCACACAGAATGCCAGCATCGCCGGGCCGAGCCAGAGCGCGGAGACCTCCGGACCGGCCAGCGTGATGTTCTTCGGCACCATTTCACCGACGACCGTGTGCAGAAATACCACCACGCCCAGCGCCAGCACGAAAGCCACCGGGTGCACCGCCCGCTCCGGCAGGCCCGCCGCGTGGAACGGCGGCTCCAGCAGGTGAGCGAGCGCCGGTTCGGCGATCGCGCCCAGACCCAACGAGCAGACAGTGATGCCGAGCTGCGCGCCAGCGATCATCAGCGGAATCTGGTTCATCGCCGACAACGCCCAGCGGGCGCGTTTCGACCCGGCGGCCAGCGGCTCGATCACCGTCCGACGGGACGCGATGAGCGCGAACTCGCTGCCCACGAAGAACCCGTTGCCGAGCAGCAACAGCACTGTCACCAGCAGCTCAGTCATCGTCGTCCGGGTCCGCCGGGCGCAACACCCGGACCTGCTCGATCCGGTGCCGCTCGACCTCGACCACTGTGAACTCCCAGCCGGCCGCCTCGACCGTCTCGCCGGCGAGCGGGATGTGCCCGAGCTGGGCCATCAGGAACCCGGCCAGGGTCTCGTACGGCCCCTCGGGTAGCCGGAAGCCGGTCTGCTCGGCCAACTCGTCGGAGCGGAGCACACCGTCGACCAACACTGTGCGCTCACCGCCCGGCACGGTCAGCTCGTCCGAACCGTTGTCGTCCACGCTCGCCGGGTCGAACTCGTCGGCGATCTCCCCGACCAACTCCTCGACGAGGTCCTCGACTGTCACCACGCCGTCCGTGCCGCCGTACTCGTCGACCACGATGGCCAGGTCGGCCCCGGCCGCCTTCAACGCCGCCAGGACACCGTCCAGGTTCAGGCTCTCCGGCACGTACACCGGCTCGCGGGCCACCGAACCGACCCGGGTCGACGCGCGGTCGGCCAGCGGCACGCCCAGCGCGTCGGGCACGCCGGCCACACCGGTCACCAGGTCCAGGGTCTCCTCATACACCGGAAACCGGGTCCGCCCGGTCCGCCGCGACTCCTCCAGAAGCTCCGCCACGGTGGCCGTGGCGCGCAGCGCGACCACGTCCACTCTGGGGGTCATCGCCTCCGCTGCCCGCTTGTCACCGAAGCGGATGGTGCGACGCAGCAGCATCGCGGTGTCCGTGGGCAACGCGCCGGCCCGCGCCGAGATGCCCGCCAGCAGGCCCAGCTCCTCAGGCGAGCGGGCGCTGGCCAACTCCTCCTGCGGCTCCACGCCGAACGCCCGGACCAGGCGGTTCGCCGAGCCGTTCAACCCCCGGATCACCCAGCCGAACGTCCGGGAGAAGGTGTGCATCGGACCGGCCGTGGCCAGCGCCGCCGGCATGGGCCGGGCCAGCGCCGCGTTCTTCGGCACCAACTCGCCGAAGAGCATGGAGATCAGCGTGGCCAGGGCCAACGCGAGGAACGGGGTGAGCCGCTCCGTGCTGTCCCCGGCCAGCGGGCGCAACAGCGGGGTGAAGAGCCGAGCCAGGGCCGGCTCGGCCAGGTAGCCGGTGAGCAGCGCGGTGATGGTGATGCCGAGCTGCGCCCCGGAAAGCTGGAAGGAGAGTTCGCGCAGCGCTGTGCGTACCGTCAGGGCGGCCTGGTCGCCCGCGGCGGCCCGCCGGTCGATCTCCGCCCGGTCGACAGTGACCAGGGCGAACTCGGCCGCGACGAAGAACGCGTTGCCCGCGGTCAGGGCTGCGAAGCCGACCAGGGGCAACAGCGTCATCAAGAGTAGGCCGTCGATGTCGCCTCACCTCGGCGAGATTCTTGCACGACAGCGGCGGCCCTCAGGGGCCGCCGCTGTCGATGAACAGATCCCGGAGGTACGCGTCTCAGCCGCCGATCGGCGCGGTCTCCTTGCCGCCCTGCGGCTGCTCGGGCTTGACCGAGCGGAGCAGCACGCTGGCCACGTCGATCACCTCGACCTGTTCGCCGGCACCCTTGCCGTTGACCCCGTCGTTGAGCATCGTCGAGCAGAACGGGCAGCCGACCGCCACCGTCTTCGCCCCGGTGGCCATGGCCTCCTCGACGCGGTCCACGTTGATCCGCTTGCCGATCTTCTCTTCCATCCACATCCGGGCGCCGCCGGCACCGCAGCAGAAGGACCGCTCGCTGTTACGCGGCATCTCGGTCAGGTCGCCCGCGATGGCGTCACCGAGGACCTCGCGGGGGGCCGCGAAGATGCGGTTGTGCCGACCCAGGTAGCAGGGGTCGTGGTAGGTGACGCCGCCGTCGACCGGCTGCACCGGCGTGAGCTTGCCGGTGGCGACCAGGTGCGCGAGCAGTTGCGTGTGGTGGACCACCTCGAACTCCCCGCCGAGCTGCCCGTACTCGTTGCCCAGGGTGTTGAAGCAGTGCGGGCAGGTCGCCACGATCTTGCGCTTGGCCTTCTCCCGACCCTCGAACGCCTCGTTCAACGTCTCCACGTTCTGCTGGGCGAGCATCTGGAAGACGAACTCGTTGCCGATCCGTCGTGCCGGGTCGCCGGAGCAGGTCTCGCCCTCGCCCAGGATCGCGAACTTCACGCCCGCCTCGTTGAGCAGCGTGGCCACCGCGCGGGTGGTCTTCTTGGCCCGGTCCTCGAACGCGCCGGCGCAGCCGACCCAGAACAGGTACTCGAAGTCGTCCACCTCGCCGACCCGGGGCACCTCGAAGTCCAGACCCTTCGTCCAGTCCTCGCGGGTGTTCTGCGGGGCGCCCCACGGGTTGCCCTTGTTCTCCAGGTTGCGCAGCATCACCCCGGCCTCGGAGGGGAAGCTCGACTCGATCAGGACCTGGTAGCGGCGCATGTCGACGATGTGGTCGACGTGTTCGATGTCCACCGGGCACTGCTCGACGCAGGCACCGCAGGTGGTGCAGGACCAGAGCACGTCCGGGTCGATGACACCGCCCTCCTCGGCGGTGCCGATCAACGGCTTGTCGGCCTCGGCGAGGGCCAGCACGTCCAGGTGGGCGAGCTGCGCCTGGGTGGCCTTCTCCTCGCCGGTCAGGTCCTTGCCGCCGCCGGCCAGCAGGTAGGGCGCCTTCGCGTACGCGTGGTCGCGCAGGCTCAGCACCAGCAGCTTCGGCGACAGTGGCTTGCCGGTGTTCCAGGCCGGGCACTGCGACTGGCAGCGACCGCACTCGGTGCAGGTGCTGAAGTCCAGGAGGCCCTTCCAGCTGAACTGCTCGACGTGGGCGACGCCGAACTGGTCCTTCTCCGGGTCCGCCTCCTCGAAGTCGAGCGGCTTGCCCTGGCTCGTCATCGGGCGCAGCGCGCCGAGACCGGAGCCGGCCGGCTTGGCGGGCTCCCGCTTGAAGAAGATGTTGGGGAACGCCAGGAAGCGGTGCCAGGCGACGCCCATCGTGACGTTCAGGGAGATGACGATCAGCCACGTCATCGAAATAATGATCTTGATGGCCGCGGCGACGCTGACGCCGTCCGCCCAGTCGGGCAGCACCGCGCCGACCGCGTGGCTGACCGGGGTGGCCCAGAACGGGAACTCGAAGTGGTCAGTGGCGACCTTGAAGCCCCGGATCACGAAGCCGAAGATCAGGACCAGCAGCACGATCCACTCGACGAAGTAGCCCTGCCACATGGTCGAGCCGGTGAACCGGGACCGCCCTCCCGGGCGGGTCGGCCGGTTGCGCAGCCGGATCGCCATCAGCACCAGGATGCCGACCAGACCCAGCACCCCGATGATCTCGGTGACCAGACCGAAGATCGTCCAGTGCCCGATGATCGGCAGACCGCCGTCGGTGGTGACCACCTCGAAGTACGCCTCGAGCACCAGCAGCGACAGCACGACGAAGCCGACCATCACGAACCAGTGCGCGGCACCCACCACGCCCCACTTGAGCATCCGGGTGTGGCCGGCCGTCTCCACCAGCATCGTCCTGGCGCGGGCGACCTTGTCGGAGAACCGCTCCGGCGCGGGTTGCCCGAGCCGGATGACTGCCACCATCTTCAGGACCGCACGCACCGCAAGCCACACCGCCACGGCGGTGATGGCGGCTGCGAGGATCGTGGTGACGATCTGGACGCTGCCCATCGAGTTGGCCTCCCCGGTCTGCTGCCTGATGACCTCGCTCTGCTCGGTCATGCAGTGCAGCCTACGCGAAGGTTACCCAGCGGTAACGTGAGTCATCTCGCAGTAGGCCGCGCTGCCTGCGCACACCATAGGGGGGCCCCACCCGATCCTGCTGGGCAGGGGCTCGACGGGGTGACGTGGGACCGCCGACGCGACGGTCGGCGGATCAGCGCCAGCGAGAGAGCAACGCCAGCGAGGCGACCATCGCACCGAAGCCGACGGCGAGGTTCCAGTAACCCCACGCCATGACCGGGTACTCCTGCTCCGACAGGTAGTAGAGCACCAGCCAGCCGATGCCGACGACGATCAAGGCGACCGCGGTGATCGGCAACCACACCGGGCTAGGCTTGCGCGACGACGACGTCGTCGTCGGACGCACGTCCGTCGGCGGGGTGTACACCTTCTTCTTACGGACCTGAGACTTGGGCACGGCGCTCTCCAGAGGGGTGACGACCTCGTCCGGCCTGACAACCGGGCGCGGGGGCGACGGTCCATGGCCAATAATGTTCGAGAGCTAGCGTAGTCCCGATTGGCCGCCCGGACCACGAATGGGGTCAGGCCGGTGCACGGAGTGACCGAAAGAGGCGGGACTGTTCGCATCACCGGCCCAGCCGGCACGGACCGATCCCCGACACGCGGAAGGAACGCTCGGTGGAGTACACATCCGGCGCAACCTCCTGGCAGAAGGTCCTCCGACGGGCCGCCGCCGGGCTGCTGCCCCGGCGACCGCGCCAGCGCCGTCCGGGCTGGTCGATCGGGGTGCCCCTGATCGCCGCGGCGGCCGGGTTGCTCTTCACCACCACCGCGACCACCGCAGGCGGCACCTCTCTCCGGGAGGACCGACGCCCCCAGCTCAACCAGCTCATCGAGGACCGCCGCGAACAGGTCGCCGCCAGCGAGCGCCGCGCCGCCGAGCTGCGCGGCGAGGTCGAGCAACGGACCAACACGCTGGCCGGGTCGGACGCCCCGATCAAGGCTCAGCAGAATCGCGCCCAGGGCAGCCTCCAGGACGCCGGGTTCACCGCCCTGAGCGGGCCCGGGGTCACCGTCGAGCTGAACGACGCGCCCCAGCTCGACCAGACGCAGTCGGACGCCAGCAACGACGACCTGGTGGTGCATCAGGGAGACGTACAGGCGGTGGTCAACGCGCTCTGGGCCGGCGGGGCCGAGGCCATGTCAATCATGAATGTCCGCGTGCTCACCACCAGCGCGGTACGCTGCGTCGGTAACACCCTGCTACTTCACGGCCGGGTGTACTCCCCACCGTTCAAGATCGTAGCGATCGGCGATCCCGCTGCCCTCCAGCAGGCCCTCGCCAGCTCTCAGGGAGTCCGGTTGTTCAAGGACGCGGTCGACGACTACCAGCTTGGCTACAAGGAGACTGCCTCCACGGTGCGAGTTCCCGCATTCGAGGATTCCACAGCCCTACGCTCGGCTACGGTGCCCAAGTGAGCGGGCCGGACGAGCAACGCGACGGGCGACACCGGGACCACACCGACGAGCCGACCGCCTTTCTGCCCAAGGTCGACCGGCCCGAGTCGGCGCCGGGCCGACCGACCCCGGCCAGCAACTGGCCCGAGCCGGTGCTGCAGTCGCCACGAGCCGAACAGCCGCCACGACCTGAGCAGCCGCCGCGAAGCCAGCAGCCGCCACCGAGCGCCCCTCGACCCGAGCCGACCGAGCCGACCGGGCCGACCGGGCCCCCGGGCCGCTCGGGTGCCGAAGCGCCGCCGCCCTGGCCGGGCAGCGCGACTGCCGGGTCGCCGAAGACCGGGATCGTCCACCGTGAGTCGGTCGCGGCGGCCTCGCCCGCGAAGAAGTAGCGGGTGCCGTCGGGCGTGGTGACCGTCCA
>NZ_JBEYSL010000425.1:0-5964 GCF_040642735.1 Micromonospora sp. NPDC047753
CAGGTTGACGAGGTGCGCCGCCACCGTCTCCTTGCGCGGCTTACGTGGGGACGGGTGCCACCGAGCGGGCCGCTGGAGGAGGCTCGGGTGCGTTCGGTGACCAACCAGACCCGGCAGACCCAGATCAACGTCGGGCCGAACACCACGATCGTCGGGCTGCGCGGCGCTCGACTGACCGGCCTCACCCTCATGATCGACCGGGCGTCGAACGTCATCGTCCGCAACCTGACCCTCGTCGACGCCCGGGACTGCTTCCCCGCCTGGTCGCCGACCGACGGCGAGGCCGGCAACTGGAACAGCCAGTACGACCAGATCTCGGTACGCCGCAGCGAGAACGTCTGGGTCGACCACAACACCTTCACCGACGGCGACAACCCGGACAGCGCCCAGCCGGTGTACTTCGGTCGGCCGTACCAGGTGCACGACGGGTCGTTGGACGTCACGCACACCGCCAGCCTGGTCACCGCCTCCTGGAACCGCTTCACCGGTCGGGACAAGCTGCTGTTGATCGGCTCGTCCAACACGGTCGGCCCGGACGTGGGCCGGCTGCGGGTCACAGTGCACCACAACCTCTTCGACGGCGTCCTGCAACGGCTGCCCCGGGTGCGTTTCGGTCAGGTCGACGTCTACAACAACCACTACCGACTCGGTGGGGACGACTTCCAGTACGCGCTCGGCATCGGTGTCCAGTCGGCGATCTACGCGCAGAACAACTTCTTCACAGTGGACGCGGCGGTCGACCCGGCGGACCTGCTCTACGACTGGGGCGGCACCGCGGTGACCGAGCGAGGCTCCTGGGTCCGTCAGGGCGGCGGCGCGGCCCGACCTGTCGACCTGCTGGAGGCGTACAACGCGACACATGACCCCGACCTGGCCGCGGACGCGGGCTGGACTCCCACCCTGCGCCGCGACCCCGTGCTGCCAGCGCCGCTGGTCCCGCTCCTGGTGGGCCCGCTCGCCGGCGCCGACCGGCTGCCGATCTGACGGCTCGGCGCGCCCGCGACTCGCGGTCGGGTCGGCGACGTACGGGCTCATCGATCTGGTGAAGATCGGCTATAAGTGACGCATGGACTTCCCGCCGCACCTGGGCAGCATGCCGATGCACGCGATCACCGAGATCCACGGCGAACCGGGCCTGCTGGAACGCTTCCGGTTGGAGGTCCAGCAGTTCGACGATGCCGCCCGGGTGCGGTTGACCGCCGCGCTCGACCTCGCCGCCGAACTGCACCGCGACGATCGACGCGTCCGCGAGCCGTACCTGAACCACCTGCTGCGGGTGGCGATCAGGCTGATGCACCACTACCAGGTGCGGGACGTGGACGTGATCGTCGCCGGTCTGTTGCACGACGCGGTGGAGGACCATCCGGTCGAGCTGGCCGACGGCGACCCGGGCACCGACCCGACCGGGGCCGCGCTCGCCGCGCTCGCCGCGCGGTTCGGGCCACGGGTGGCCACCCTGGTCGCCGCCGTCACCAATCCGGTGTACGACCCCGAGCGGGACCGCAACGCGCAGTACCGGGAGCATCTGGCGGTCAGCCTGGACCGGGAACCCTGGGCCCGGGTGATCAAGGTTTCGGACTTCACCGACAACGGCGTGGGTGTGATCCACACGGTCGGGCCGAAGGTGGTCTCGTCGGCCCGGAAGTACCGGCCGCTGGTGCCGCTGTTCCGGGATCTGATCGGCCGGCCGGACACCCCGTTGTCGCCGGCGGTGAAGCGGCACATCTTCGGCCAGCTGGACCTTGCCGAGGAGCGGTTCAGCGCCATCCTGGACCAGCCCGCCCCGCACTGACCCGTCTCCGATCACCCGACCGGGTTCCGTGACAAGTTCTCAGATCTGCCCGGAAGCCTCGGGCATTACGGTTGGTTTGCGCCAGATGAGAGGCAATGTCCCTCTCCGTTCACTTTCGGGCGTATCCCCAATCGAGAGGATTCGGACCATGCGCGACCTTTCCCGTCGTAATCTGCTCAGGGCGACGGCCGTCGGCGCCGGAGCGGTCGCCATCCCGAGCGTGATCGCCGGCAGCTCGGCCGTCGCGGCCGACGGTCCCGGGTGGCCCTCCGACACGACGTTCCCCCCAGCAGAGCTGACCGGCCGGATCGTCCGCCCGCAGAGCCCCGACTACGCGGAGGCCAGCCTCGGCTGGGACGAGCTGTTCGTGCACTATCCGCTGGTCATCGTCTTCGCCCAGGAGACCCAGGACGTGGTCAACGCGCTCACCTGGGCGCGGCAACACAACGTCGCGCTGCGGGTACGCAGTGGCCGGCACAACCTGGAAGGCTGGTCGAACGTCGACAACGGAATCGTGATCGACGTCAGCGAGCTGAAGGACGTCCACATCGACACCGCCACCCGCACGGCGAAGGTCGGCGCGGGGCTCAACCAGTCGGAGGCGGTGACCGCCCTCGGGGAGCACGATCTCGCGGCGACGACCGGCACGGAGGGGACCGTGGGCCTCTCCGGCGCCACCCTCGGCGGCGGTTTCGGCTTCCTCACCCGCTACCTCGGGATGGCCTGCGACAACCTGATCGGCGCGGAGATCGTCGTGGCGGCGGGCGCCGACGGGGCGAAGGTGCTCGAGGTGGACCCATGGAACTACCCAGACCTGCTCTGGGCGCTGCGCGGAGCGGGCAATGGCAACTTCGGGATCGTCACCTCCCTCACCTACAAGGTCGCTCCGCTCACCAGCGTCGCCTACCTGCAGGTGACCTGGCCCGGCCTCGGCGACCTGCACGAGGTCTTCGACACCTGGCAGCGCGTCGCACCGTTCACCGACCCGCGCCTCGGGACCCAGGTCGAGGTCCACCCGGATGAGATCCTGCTGTTCGCGGTGCTCGCGGAGGGGTCCGAGGCGGAGGCCAGGAAGCTGCTGGCGCCGATCCTGTCGATCGGCAGCCCCACGGTCACCGTGCAGATCGGCGGCTGGGGCGACGTCTACGCCGGCTTCCAGATCCCGAACGAGGACGAGCCGGCGAAGTGGAAGTTCTTCTCCCAGTTCACCCGCGAACCGTTCCCGGAGAAGGCGGTCAGCGTCGTCCGCGAGTTCATGGAGAAGGCGCCCTCACCCGACAGCAACTTCTTCACCCAGGCCTTCGGCCGCGGGGCCCAACGACAGGAGCCCTTCGGCGGCTCGGCGTTCCCACACCGCGACGCGCTCTTCTACTCCGAGCCCGGCGTCGGCTGGGGCACCCGCGGCGAACCCGACAGCGACGACGCCATCACCCCGATCGCCCAGACCTGGATCGCCGAGTTCAGCCAGGCACTGCGGCCCTACGTGGACGGCGCCTACGTCAACGTGCCCAACATCGGCATGGCCGAGTGGGAGAAGGCCTACTGGGGGCGCAACTTCCCGCGGCTACGCAAGATCAAGGCTAAGTACGACCCGCACAACGTCTTCCAGTACGAGCAGAGCATCCCGCCCGCGACGCACTGACCCGGAGGACCGGCGGTGCGGGTGACTCCGACCCGCACCGCCGGGCCGTCACTCATCGTGAGTCTCCGTTGCCACTGCCACTGCCGCTGCCGCTGCCGCTGCCGGTAGGGCTGGCCAGCGGTCACGATCGCACTGCCTCGTCGAGGACGACGCGCAACGGATGCGGGGAGCTGGCGGCGAGGTCGCCGAGCACGGCGAGCAGCAGGCGGTACTGATCGGACGGCTCGTCGACCAGCAGCTGGCCGGCGTCGGTGATCAGCAGGGTGACCGGACCGGTGTCGAGCCGGTCCCGGAGCACGTCGGAGAGAGCGTCCCAGGTGTTCCCCAGGTACGTCGGCAGGGCCAGCACGGCGGCGAGCGCGGCGAACAGACCGGCCCTGGTCCGCGTCGTCGTTCCGGGGAGCACCACCGCGCCGGGCACGTCGACGGCACCGTCGCGGCAGACGATCAGCCAATCGGGCGCCCGACCCGCGTCCTCGTCGACCATGACGTTCCTCCTTGATCTGACCGGGACAACGTCTGACCGGGACAACGACGCCCCGGCGGGGCCAGCCGACCGCCGCGGCCGGCCGGCCCCCAGGCCACTCAGAGCCGGTAGAAGTCGGTGTAGTGGTTGGGCGAGAACCAGGTGACGCCGGTGCTGCGGTTCACCACGATCCGGTACGCGTCCCGGGCGGCGCCCTGGCTGCGCGGGTAGACGTCGTACTCGTGGTAGGTGGCGTTGGCGGGCAGTTGACCCTCGTAGTTGTAGAACTGGCCGCCGGCGAAGTTGGACTTCCCGCCGCTCCAGGAGTACCAGCCTCGGCTGGTCGGGAACCCCTTGGCCGACCAGCCCGAGCGGGCGGTACGTGCGTCCGCGCAGCGGCTCATGGTGCAGGAGCTGTAGACCGCCGCCGTGGCCGGGTCGGTCAATCGAGGCGAGACCACGGACGGGCCGACCAGCGCGGCGGCGACCATGGCGAGGAGCAGGGCGAGGGTGGTGGTACGCCGGCGGATCGCGCCGAGCGTGGCCAGCGGGGACACGAGGGTGGACACAGGCTGCCTCCAGACCATTCAGTTCATCGATCCGCGTGATTGTCGGACCAGGCCCAGTCTCACCGTTGACGGTCGACGGCAACACCCCTCGGCGTCCCAACTGCTCCACAATGCTCGGTGAACCGCGAATGATCTGTTTCGGCGCACCCGGGCAGGATGTCCCGCCACCTGACGCGCATGGTCTGGATCGTGTCGACATGCCGTCCGCTCCGTGACGGCGTGGCGGCGGACATATCGGTCACCGCTTGTTAGCGTGAAACGCGGATCCGTGACCGTGGAGGGGTGCCATGACGGACGCCCCCGACGGGAGGCCCAGGCCCGCGGACCAGTGGCGACACCGGGGCGTACGCGGCTTGACCATCGCCCGCGACGGCGCCGTGAGTGGCTGGCGGTGGTGGGCTCGTAGCTGGGATCGGCTGGTCGCCGCGCTCCAGGACGAGGCGCCAGTCGGCTCTGCGGCCCCGCCGTCGCCGTCCGGTCCACTGGTCGAACAGCGCGACGCGCCCCGGCTGATCGCGGTCCCCGCTCGCGGATACGTGTACTCGTTCTACGTCCGCGCCACCTTCGCCTGGTCGTCACCGGCGAGCCTGCGGGCCGAGGTGCTGAGCTGGTACGTGCAGTACTTCCAACCGAACGCGATCCAGCGGCTGACCCGTCTCGCCGCCGACGCCGCCCGGCACCTGCCGCCGAACCGGGCAGCGGACCTGGAGGTGGCGTTGCAGCGGGCGCTGGCCGAGGATCCCCTGTGGCACTACCAACGGGGCGACATCACGCTGACCTGCCGCCCCGACGCCGCCGTACGACTCGACGAGCGGATCCTGCCGGCGCTTCAGCCGCACGTCGACCGCATGGTCGAGCTGGAGTACCAGTTCGACGAGCAGATCCGAAAGGCCCGGTACGCCGAGGAGCTGAGCCGTCGGTGGACGGCCATCCTGGACGATCACACGGACGACGACGACCTGGCCGACGCCCGCGACCACATGCTCACGGCGCAACGAGAAGCCGCACGGTGGATAGCCGAACTCCTCCACCGCCACGCCAACCCCTCACCAGAGTCGGCACCGACGCCCAGGATTCCCCCACAACAGACCCACCCCACCCCCGCCCCGGCCCCACCAGCCCCCGAGTAGCCCTCGTCGCCCTCTCCCTCTCCCACTGCTCCCCATGATCAAGTGATGAAAAGTAGGTGTGGAGGGCCTGTGGGAGCTATTTCTCATCACTTGATCATGGAAGGCGTGCGGTTGGCGAGGATGGCGAGGGTCTCCTGGCGGACCTGGACCGGATCCGTGGTGAGGCGGCGGTGGCTGAAGCGGACGACGACGATGCCGACGGTCGCGAGCAGGGCGTCGCGGCGGAGGTCGATCTCGCGTTCGGCCGGGTCGCCGTGACTGGTCGCGCCGTCCAACTCGATGTTGACCCGCTCCGCCTCGGCGAACATGTCGAGGTAGATCGTCCGGGCACCGACCCGCACCCGCGCCTGCCGAATGAACCTCGG
>NZ_JBEYSL010000426.1:0-5962 GCF_040642735.1 Micromonospora sp. NPDC047753
CTTCTGCCGAAACGAGGTCGGTGATCAGGTAGAGCGCGAGCTGTCCGCCGTAGACGGTGAGTCGGGCCAGGCCGAGGGTGTTGTCGTGGAACCACAGCAGCCGGCCGCTCTGCTCGTTCGGGAAGTAGAGCGTGGTGGCCCCGGTGCCGGGCGCCGGCATGTCCGGAACGTGTGCCAGGCCGGGCCCGGTCGGGTACGGGGTGATCTCCCCGGCCGGGGTGATCCACTGCCCCGGGTTGCCCGCGCTGGTCCAGCCGGTCTGCGCCCCGGCCAGGTGCAGCACGGCCCGGTTCTGTGGGTACGGCGCCGGGCCGTCCAGTGGGCCCAGGCCGGCTCCCTCGACGGTGTCGTCGACCGGCAGGAACAGCTCGCCGGACCGGCCGGTGGGGAGCTGGTTGATGAACTTCACCCGGACCGGTCGACCCCGACGGGCGCTGATCATCGGCCCGAGGTGCCAGGGCAGCTCCGGAGGCGCCACCGTGTTGTGTCCGGCCGGGTCGGTGCCAAGGTTGAGTTGCCGGTAGCCGCGCAGACGGGTGACCGGCAGGTCCCGGTGCAGCCGCTGGGCGTACTCCTGCAGGCCGATCTCGTAGTAGTCGCAGCCCGGATAACTGATGGTGTCCGGCACCGCCACCGGCAGGTGGCTGCCGAGCTCGCCGCGGCCGGGCTGGCCCGGGACGGGCAGTGGGTCGACGAACTTGCGCAGCCCGGTCCCGGCCACCACCTCCCCGTCGGGGCCCCGGGTCGGGCGGGGGCTGTGGGCGAAGTTCGGCACCGGGCCGAAGTAGCGGGGCACGACGGCCGGGTCCAGGCTCGGCGTGACGACGGCCTCGTCGGCGGTACGCGGAGTCGGCACGGACGCGGCCCGGCTGTCGGTGTCGGTGTCGCGGGTGGTCCGCTCGAAGAAGGTGGAGCGGAGTCTGCGGAACATCGCCATGACTCTCCCCGGTTCGGGGCGCGAGGTCCGCCACCCCGGCGTGGGGGACCTCGGCACTCTGCTGACGGTCGGTGAGCGCTCAACCGCAGCATGCGACTCTGGCGGCCGGTTAGGAATTACCCAATCGTCCGTTTCTGCCGTGGATCCCGTCTGGCGAGAGCCTGGTCAGCCGGATGACGAGGGGCGCGGGAGTTCGGGCTGACAGACCGGGCACCAGTAGGTGACCCGTTCGCCGAGCTCCTCCTTGCGGATGGCGGTGCCGCAGCGGCGGCAGGGCTGGGCGCGGCGGCCGTACACGTAGCTGGTCTGCCCCCGGTGCAGTGAGCCGGTGCTGCTCTGCGTCCATCGGCCCCGGTTGGCGGCGAGCAGCCGCTGGGAGAGGGCCACCAGGCCCGGCAGGTCGGGCACTTTCTCGACCGGGGTCCACGGTGACACGCCCCGCAGGAACAGCACCTCGCACTTGTAGAGGTTTCCCACACCGGCCAGGTTGCGCTGGTCGAGCAGCGCCTCGCCGATGGTCTGCTCCGGGTGGTCGGCGAGCCGACGGACCGCCTCGGCCGGGTCCCAGTCGGCGCCGAGCAGGTCGGGGCCGAGGTGGCCGACCAGGTCGCCCTCGTCGGCGGTCGGCACCAGGGTCAGGTCGTGCAGGTGGTAGCCGACCGCGACAGCGCCAGGGCTACGCAGCACCACCCGGATCAGGTGCGCGGGCCGTCCGCTCCAGCGTTCCCCCGGGGCGTACGCCCGCCAGGCGCCGTCCATCCGCAGGTGGGAGTGCAGGGTCCAGTGCTCCCCGGTCGGGGCGTCGAGCCGCAACAGCAGGTGTTTGCCCCGGCTGGCCGACTCGCGGACGGTCCAGTCGGTCAGGTCCGTGGTCGCCAGCTGCGGCACCCGGAAGTCACTGCCGGTGATCCGCGCGCCGGCCAGCGCACGCTGCAGCACGCGCGCGGTGTTCCAGACGGTGTCGCCTTCGGGCACCCTGCCATCCTCCCTCTTTCGAGCAAGATTCGCATGTGTCGCTATTTGTACTCAGGTTCCTCATGATCTACCGACATGCGAAGGTCAGGGGGTTCTGAGGAGAATGCCCATGACGCGACCCTCTTGTCGTATCCCATCCGTCGCCCTCATCGCCACCCTCGCACTCCTGCTCGCCGCAGCGCTGCTGCCCGGCGGCCCTGCCCCGGCCGCACCCGGCGGCGCTCCGATCACTCTCGTCGCCGCCGCGCCCGGCGACGAACGGTGGAGCGTCGACCTCACCATCGTCGACCGCGACGATGTCAACGTCCGGCGTAGCGCCGCCGGCCTCCGCCTGCGGGAGGCCCGGTCCAACGGGCGCGGCGCCCGCAGCCCGCACAGCGCGGTCGCCGAGGGGATGCTGGTGACCGCTCCCCGCACCCTCGCCCGGCCGGCCACCCGGGTCCGCGCTGAGATCAACGCCGCAGTTCCGGCAGGGGCGACAGTGGAGGCGCAGGTTCGCGGCCGGCGGGCTGCCGGCTGGACGGAGTGGCGGGCGGCCACCACCGGCGCGGTCTTCGACCGGCCGGTCACCAGGGTGCAGACCCGGGTGGTGCTCACCGCCCCCGACGGCGGCGCCACGGCGACGGTACGGGGCGTGCGGCTCACCGCCGACGCGAACGCCGCAGTCTCCGCCGCCACGCCCGGCCGCACCTACCGGGTGTACGCCACCCGCATCGGGCTGGTCGGTGAGCTGACCGCCAACGGCCGTACCGTGCAACCCCGGGACCACTTCGCGGCGCTGCCGTCGCGGCGAGGGCTCTCACCGTTGAACACCGGCGACTACACAGTGCGGGTCTGCACCACCAGCGGCTCCCGATGCGAGTACGCCCCGGTCTGGGACGTCGGGCCGTGGAACACCCGCGACGACTACTGGAACCCCTCGTCGGTCCGGGAGAACTGGAAGAACCTGCCGCAGGGCCGGCCCGAGGCGCAGGCCGCGTACCAGTCCGGCTACAACGGCGGACGGGACCAGTTCGGGCGGACCGTGCTCAACCCGGCCGGCATCGACCTGGCCGACGGGACGTTCTGGGACGGGTTGCGACTGACCACCAACTCCTGGGTGGACGTCGCGTACCTGTGGACCGGAGGGGGTCCGCGCGGTGTGGTCGGTGACGGGCCGCTCAACATCCGCACCGGGGCCAGCACGTCGTACGCGACGCGAGGCCTTGCCGCCCGGCTGGCCCACGTGCCGATCCAGTGCTACGTCACCGGTCAGTCGGTCGCCGGCCCCTACCGGACCACCACCCGCTGGAACCGTCTGGCCAGTGGCCAGTACGTCAGCCACGCGTACATCTCCAGCGTGTACGGCGGCAGCGTGCCGGTCTGCTGAGCCACGCTCACCCCGCCGGGCGTTCCGTCGACGTCAGGGGCGCTCGTCGGGGCGAGCCGTGCGCACCATGTCCTGGTAGCGCGGGTGGCTGGCACCGTAGACGGCGTAGTTGAGGCGGGCGTGCGTCAGGCTCAGGTCGCCGTTGGGGCCGCCCCGGACGGCATCGGCGTCGGCGTCGGTCTGGCCGTCGTCGGTCCAGAAACAGACGGGGCAGGTCCCCCCGCCGGTTCGGGATGCACAGCAGGGACAGCCCACAGGAACCACATGCTCACCCACCGGAGAAGCATTCCACAGTCGAACATCAGCCCGATACCCGCAGGAGGTCCCCCGGGAAGGCGGCGAGGAGGTCCGCGGCCCGCCCGCCGTTGACCGCGACCGCCACCAGACCGGCCGAGTCGACGTAAGCCACCAGGCCTCCGGCCGGGGCGTCGCCGAAGGTGCGCCCGTGCACCGCAGCGAGGGTCGGCGTCGGGCCCGGCGGACCCACCCGCAGCGTGGCCGGCAGCCGATCGAGCAACTCGGCCGGCGCGGCAAGTTGGACGTTGCCGAAGTGGTCCACTGTCAGCACCTCGGCGGTGAAGCCCTCGGCGTCCCGGGACACCGTCGGCGCCGGAAGTCGCACCAGCCCGGCGGGGTCGACAGGTGGGCCCGCCTCGGCCAGCGGTGCGCCGAGCGCCAGCCGGGCCGCCGCCGGTGCGAAGACGTCCCGGCCGTGGAACGTGGCGGACACCTGGGCGGCCAGCCAGCGCGGCTCGGTCAGCTCGACCGCGTCGGTCACCCCACCGAGCGCGGTGGCCGCGTCCAGCAGCAACCCGTTGTCCGGTCCGACCAGCAGTCCGCCCGGGGTGGCCAGCGCGACCCCCCGCCGTGCGGTGCCCACACCCGGATCGACCACCGCCACGTGCACTCCCACCGGCAGGTGCGACACGGTCTGCGCCAGTACGGCAGCACCGCGCCGGACATCAGCCGGCGGCACCAGGTGGGTCACGTCGATCACCCGTGCGGCCGGCGCGATCCGGGCGATGACCCCGTGGCAGGCGGCCACGAAGCCGTCGGTGAGGCCGTAGTCGGTGGTCAGCGAGATCCAGGGCACGGCGGACATGCCCGCAGGTTAGTGGAACCCGCGCTGTGCTGGCGGATACGGGACAGCGCAGTGGCCGACCGGCCCCTCCCGCCGCGGGAAGACGTTGTGCAGACTGCCCTGGTGACAACTCGGAACCTCCCCGCAGTCGGAATCCTGCTGGTCGCCGTCGCCCTCAGCGCCGGTTGTGGCAGTGACGACGACGGCAACCCGACCGCGACCCCGTCCGTCTCGTCCGAGGCGGCCCCGACCGGCCTGCCGACGCCCCAGGCCGCACCCAGTGCCGACGGCGCGACCCCGCCCCCCGCCGCCCAGGGCACGACGCAGCGACGGCCGGCCAGCCCGCCGCCGGTGGTGCTGCCCAAGCGCCCGGCCAGCGCGCCCGGCGCGAAGCAGGTCGTCGACGCTTTCCGGGCCGCCGGTCTGAAGGTGCCGCACCCGAAGGACCGTTCGGTCGACTGCGGGCCGGACGGCCTCGGCCTTGGCTGTTCCGAGCTGATCGCCACCGACGCCGTAACGGTGTACGTCTTTCCGGACGAGACCAGCGCCAGTGACATCGCTGAGACGTGGGGTGGCCAGTCGTACCGGCGCGGCGCGGTGGTGTTGAACTACCTGGAGGCGAAGACCCCGGCCGCCGACCGCCCCGGCTACGAGAAGGCCCTCGACAGGCTGGGCTGAGCCGCCAGCGTGGCCGGAGCATGTTGTTCTTTTGACAGTGACGTCTGTGAGTCATCGTGATGACTCACAGACATCAAGCTCTCTGCGGAATTGCCCTCGGCGGGTCCTCGGCGGGTCAGCCGCGCAGGCGTAGGCCCCGGGGGGTGGCCCGGAAGCCGGCGGCGGTCAACGCGTCCCGCAGCGGCGACGAGTGCACCGCCTCGCCGTCGGCCCGCTCCACCGACATCGCGCCCAACGCCCCCGAGTGGACGGCGTCGGCGAGCGCCTTGCCGGCCGCGGCGAGCGCGTCGGTGTCATCGGTGAAGGAGAGCAGCGTTCGGCCGCCGCGTTCGACGTAGAGGACGAGGTCACCGCCGACCTGCACCACCAGGGCGCCCGCCTTGCGACCGGCCCGGTGCCCGGTCGCCGGGGTGGCGCCGTCGCCGGAGTCGATCACCCGTTCCGGCCAGGGCAGCGCCGCACCGTACGGGTTGGCCGGGTCGGTCGCGGCAAGCACCGTCGCCACCGCGCCCCGACCCCGGGCGCTGTCGGTCGGCTCGGCCAGCGCGCGCAGCCGGTCCACAGCACCGGGTACGGCGAACTGCGCCGCCCCGAGCCCTTCGACGAAGTAACCCCGGCGGGCCGCGCCGCGCTCCTCCAGCGCCGACAGCACCGGGTAGACCGCCGAGAACCCACCGACCACCTGCTCGGCCATCACCGCGCCCCGGGTGACCACCCCGTGCCGCTCCAGCAGCAGGTCGGCGAGCGCGGCGGCCCGTCGGGTCGGGTCGAGGTCCCGCTCCGGAAGACGCGACCAGCGGCCGGCGACCGTCGGCGGGCCGCCCCGGGTCGGCAGCGCCACCCGACCGGGCCGCCGGCCCTGCACCGCGGCCAGCTCCGGCACCCACCCGCGCACGTAGTCGCCGTCCGGGTCGTACCGTTC
>NZ_JBEYSL010000427.1:0-5950 GCF_040642735.1 Micromonospora sp. NPDC047753
GGTCATCGGGCGGGTCATCAGCAAGACCGGCCGCTGGAAGCGGTACCTGGTGATCGGGTCGGCGCTGCTCACCGTCGGCTTCGCGCTGATGGGCACCCTGCGAGCCGACACCAGCTTCACCCTGCTCAGCGTCTACATGCTGCTGATCGGTGTCGGCCTGGGCATGACCATGCAGAACCTGGTCCTCGCCGTGCAGAATACCGTCGGCCCGCACGAGCTCGGCGCGGCCAGCTCGGTGGTGGCGTTCTTCCGCAGCCTGGGTGGCGCGATCGGCGTCTCCGCCCTCGGCGCGGTGCTCGCCCACAAGGTCAAGGACTACACCGCCGACGGGCTGGCCCAACTCGGCATCCCCGCCTCCAGCTCGGGCAGCGGCGGCGCCCTGCCCGACGTGCACACCCTGCCCGGCCCGCTGCGGGCTGTCGTCGAGAGCGCGTACGGCCACGGTGCCGGTGACATCTTCCTCGCCGCCGCCCCGTTCGCGTTGATCGCGCTGATCGCTGTGGTCTTCATCAAGGAGGTGCCGCTGCGCCAGCACAACGGCGACCCGGTTTCCGAGCAGGTCGAGCGGGAATCGACAGTCGCCGCCGGCGCTGGCGCACCCGTGATCCGTACCGGCGAGCAGAGGTGAGGTAGAGCCATGGGCGTGGGAGCACCGGACCGCGAGGAGTACGGCCCCCGGACCCGACCGCTGCCCTTCGAGCGCGGCACGGACGGCCCTCGGGTGATCATGGCGGGTGTCGACGGCACCCGCACCTCCGAGCGGGCCGGTGCCTACGCCGCCGGCCTGGCCCGTCGGCAGAGCGCCGCGCTGGTGGTGGTCTTCGTCAGCTCACCGAGCGGGCTGACCGCCCTGGTTCCCGGCATGGACGCCGGCGCGATCCAACGCACGCACGACGAGCTGGCCGACGAGCTGCGCCGGGAGTGCCGGCGTGGGGCCGAGCAGTGGGGCATTCCGGTGACGCTGCTGGTGCGGCGCGGCGACGCGTACGGCGAGCTGTGCGCGGCGGCCGACGAGTTCCAGGCCGACATGCTCGTGGTCGGCGCCTCCGAGCAGGCCGGACACCGGCTGGTCGGCTCGGTTGCCACCCGGCTGGTCCGTGCCGGCCGCTGGCCGGTCGTCGTGGTGCCCTGATAACCCGTCGCGGCATGTCCGGGGTGCCGGGCAGGATGCGCGGCATGACCTGGACCGCACCGGAGATCACCCGGACTCCCGAACCGTACGTCGGCGACGAGCGCACCATGCTCGACGGCTGGCTCGACTACCACCGACAGACACTGCTGCTCAAGTGCGCCGGGCTGACCGAGGAGCAGTTGCGCACGCCCAGCGTTGAACCGTCCGGGCTGACCCTGCTCGGCCTGGTCCGGCACCTGGCCGAGGTGGAGGCCTGGTGGTTCCGGGAGAACTTCGCCGGTGAGCCTGTCGACTACCCGTACTTCACCCCGGAGAACCCGGACGCCGACCACGACGTCAGCACCGCCGACGCCGAGGCCGACTTCGCCATCTTCCACCGCGAGGTGGCGCTGGCCCGCGAGGCCGCCGCCGGCCACTCGCTCGACGAGACGTTCACCGAGGTCGGCGCGAAGAAGCGCACCTTCAACCTGCGCTGGGTGTACGTGCACATGATCGAGGAGTACGCCCGGCACAACGGCCACGCCGACCTGATCCGGGAACGCATCGACGGCGTCACCGGCGAGTGACAGGCGCTCAGTAGTCCAGGGCCGCCCGTAGGTAACGCAGGTCCGCGTGGCCGCCCCAGCGGTGCGCCGACAACCCGGCGGACCGGGCACCCCGCACGGCCCAGTCCTCGTCGTCGACGCAGAGGACCCGGGCCGGCGGGGTGGCCAGTGCCACGCAGGCGGCCTTGAAGTATTCCGGGGCGGGCTTGTGCACGCCGATCACCGAGGAGTTGACCACCACGTCCAGCTCGCCGACCAGGCCGAGCGCTGCCAGGTCGGAGTCGAGCAGGTCGGTGGCGTTGGTGCCCAACCCGACCCGGACGCCCGCCGCACGGACCTCCCGAACGAACGCCAGCACCTCCTGGTCGACCTCTCCGCGGTAGCTCTGCCACTGCTCCACAGCGGCGCGGGCGCGTTCCGGGCTGCCCACCGATTCGGCCAGGGCGTCCGCCACGCTGTCCATCCATTCAACGTGGTTGACCTGGCCGGTGAGCACCGGCTGGAGCCGCCCCCACTGCATGGCGATCTCACCGAGCACCCCCTCGGAGAGGCCGTACTCCCGCTCGACAACGGCGGCCACCGCCGGGTCCCACCGGCGCAGTACACCGTCGAAGTCCAGCAGGAGCGCCGTCGCGCGTTCCCGAGCCACTACCCGTTCTCCTCGCCGCGGCCGTGCCGCTGGTCGTCCTCGTCGGCCCGGTTGAGCCGTTGGCTGATCACCTGGGTGACCCCACTGCGCATGGTCACGCCGTAGAGCGCGTCGGCGATCTCCATCGTCCGCTTCTGGTGCGTGATGACGATCAGCTGACTCTTCTCGCGCAACTGTGCCATCAACGTGATCAACCGGCCCAGGTTGACGTCGTCCAGGGCCGCCTCCACCTCGTCCATGATGTAGAACGGGCTGGGCCGGGCGCGGAAGATCGCCACCAACATGGCCACCGCCGTCAGCGACCGCTCGCCACCGGAGAGCAGCGACAGACGCTTGATCTTCTTGCCCGGCGGGCGGGCCTCCACCTCGACGCCGGTGGTGAGCAGATCGTCGGGTTCGGTGAGGATCAGCCGTCCCTCGCCACCGGGGAAGAGCACTGTGAACACCTGCTCGAACTCCCGGGCGGTGTCCTCGAAGGCGCTGGCGAAGACCTCCAGGATCCGCTCGTCCACGTCCTTCACCACGGTGAGCAGGTCCCGACGGGTGGCCTTGAGGTCCTCCAACTGCTCGGAGAGGAACTTGAAACGCTCCTCCAGCGCGGCGAACTCCTCCAGCGCGAGTGGGTTGACCTTGCCGAGCAGGACGAGTTCCCGTTCCGCCTTCGCGGCCCGCTTCTCCTGCACCGGCCGCTCGTAGCGCACCGGCTCGGGCACCGGCAGACCGTCACGTTCGGCCGTCGCGACGTCCACCGGGGTCGGCGGAACGGGCTGAGCCGGACCGTACTCGGCGACCAGCGTCTCCACGTCCAGCCCGAAGTCCTCGGCGGCCTTCGCCTCCAACTGCTCGATGCGCAGCCGCTGCTCCGCCCGGGCCACCTCGTCGCGGTGCACCTGGCTGGTCAGTCGCTCCAACTCCGCGCCGAGCCGCTTGGCGGCACCGCGTACCTCCTGAAGCTCCGCCTCCCGCGCGGCGCGCTCCAGGGCGACCGCGTCGCGGTGCTCCTCCGCCGTCGCGATCGAGGTGGTCAGTCGGGTCAGCGCCTCCCGGGCGCCACCGGCGACGGACCGGGCGATGCCCGCACCCCGGGCGCGGGCGGCCCGCCGGGCCGCCGCGCGTTCCCGGGCAGCCCGTTCCGCGGTGGCCTGCCGCGCGAGCGAGTCGGCCCGGCCGGCGATCGAGGAGACCCGCTCCTCGGCGGTACGCACGGCGAGCCGGACCTCCATCTCGTTCTGCCGGGCCTGCGGCACCATGGCCGCCAGTTGATCCCGTTCCTCGGTGGAGGGCTCGGCGTCGACCGGGGTCTCCTCGGCCAGCCGTAGCCGCTCCTCCAGCTCGGCGAGCGCGGTGAGGTCCCGTTGCCGGGCGGCCTCGGCGCGGGAGCGGGAGTCGCCGAGCCGGTCGGTCTCGGCCTTCGCGGAACGGGCCGCCGCGCCCAGCTCGGCCAGCCGGCGAGCGGCGGCGTTGCGGTGGCTCTCCGCCTCACGCTTCTCGGCGGCGGCGTGCTGCACGGCCTCCTTGGCGGTCGCCACCTCGGCGCGCGCCTCGACCAACTGATCACGCAGCTCCAGACCGGCGCGTTCGGCGGTGACCCGGTTCGCGCGGGCCTCCTCGACTGCGGCCTGCACCTCGATGTAGCTGGGAGCCTTGGCCGACCCGCCCGCCGCCGCGTACGCCCCGACCACGTCACCGTCCGGGGTGACCGCCCGCAGCTCGGGGTTGCTGGCGACCAGCTCGGCGGCGGCGGCGAGATCGTCGACGAGCGCCACGTCCCGCAGGGCCCGGTGCACCGCCGGACGCAGCTCGGCGCTGCACTCCACAAGGTCGGGCGCCCACCGGGCGTCGTCCGGCAACTTCGGACGCAGCGCGTCGGCGGAGCCGGTCATGCCGGGCCCCGCCGGGCTACCGACCAGCAGTCCGGCCCGGCCGGCGTCGGAGATCTTCAACAGCCGCATCGCCTCGACGGCCTCGTCCACCCCACTGACGGCGACGGCGTCGGCAAGGCCGCCAAGCGCGGCGGCCAGCGCGGCCTCGTGACCGGGCGCGACGGTGAGCAACCCGGCGAGGCTGCCGAGCAGGCCGGGCACGTCTCCGCCGCGGGCGAGCAGCGCCCCGGCGCCGTCCTTGCGCCGCAACCCCAGGGCGAGCGCCTCCTCACGGGCCTTCCAGGAGGCGGCGTCCTTCTCCGCGGCCCGCTCGGCGTCGGACAGCGATCGGACGGTGGCCTGGGCCCGTTCCTGCACGGCGACCGCCTCGGCGTGCCGGGCGTCCAGGTCCGCGTTGTCCCGGTCGGCCTCGGTGGACTGGGCGGCGACCGCGTCCAGGTCGGCCTGCGCCTGCTCGGCGCGGCCCAGCGCGTCGGCGTGCGCGGTCGCGAGGCGTTCGATCTCCTCGCCGGCGCTGGTGGTCCGGGCCCGGGCGGAGTTGACCTGGCCGGTGAGCCGGGCCATCCCCTCGCGCCGGTCGGCGATGGCCTTGGCCGCGGCGACCAACTCGCGCTCGGCGGCGGCCAGCTGCCGCTCCAACTCCTGGCGGTGCTCGACCGCCTCGGCCAGTCGGATCTGGTCGTCGGTGAGCGCGCCGCGCAGCTCCTCCTCCTGCTCGCGGACGCGTTCCGCCTCGGCTTCCAGCTGATCCGGGTCGCGGCCGGGCCGCTCGTCGTCGCCGGTGGCGCTGAGGTGCCGCAGCCGCTCCCGGGCCAACTGCTCGATCGAGCGGAAGCGTTCCTGGAGGGCGGAGAGCTTGTACCAGGTGTCCTGGGCGGCGGCGAGCAGCGGCGCGTCCTCCGCGAGGGCGGCCTCCAACTCGCCGAGCCGACCCTGCACCTCGGTGTGCTCACCCTCGATCTGCTCGCGCCGCTCGCGCAGCGCGGTCTCGTCGGCGATCTCCCGGTCCAGGGTGGTCCGCAGGGTGGCCAGGTCGTCGGCGAGCAGCCGCAACCGGGCGTCGCGCAGGTTGGCCTGGATGGCGGCGGCGCGCCGGGCCACCTCGGCCTGCCGGCCCAGTGGCTTGAGCTGACGACGCAGCTCCGCCGTGAGGTCGGTCAGGCGATTGAGATTCACCTGCATCGCGTCGAGCTTGCGGAGCGCCTTTTCCTTGCGCTTGCGGTGCTTGAGGACGCCGGCCGCCTCCTCGATGAACGCGCGGCGGTCCTCCGGCTTGGCGTGCAGCATGCCGTCGAGGCGGCCCTGCCCGACGATGATGTGCATCTCCCGGCCGATGCCGGAGTCGGACAGCAGCTCCTGGATGTCGAGCAACCGGCAGGAGTTGCCGTTGATCTCGTACTCGCTCTCGCCGGAACGGAACATCCGGCGGGTGATGGAGACCTCGGTGTACTCGATCGGCAGCGCGCCGTCGGTGTTGTCGATGGTGAGGGTGACCTCGGCACGGCCCAGCGGGGCCCGGCCGGCGGTGCCGGCGAAGATGACGTCCTCCATCTTGCCGCCACGGAGGGCCTTGGCGCCCTGCTCGCCGAGGACCCAGGCGATGGCGTCGACGACGTTGGACTTGCCCGAGCCGTTCGGGCCCACCACACAGGTGATCCCGGGCTCCAGCTTCAACGTCGTGGCGGAGGCGAAGGACTTGAACCCCTTCACCGTCAGGCTCTTGAGATACACCTACTCGATC
>NZ_JBEYSL010000428.1:0-5892 GCF_040642735.1 Micromonospora sp. NPDC047753
TACCGGCCCAACCCCAGAGCACCGTGCGCAGCTTGTCCTCCACGTGGAAGCTCACCCCGTGGTCCACGCCGTAGATCCGGTCGTCGGCACCGACGAGCACGTGGCCGCCCTTACGGTCGGCGTTGTTGAGCACCGCGTCGAGCACCGCGAGCCGGGCCAGCCGTGGGTCGTCGGCGTGGGCGAGGGCATACGCGGCGCCGTCGTCGTCCCGGGCCGCGGCGATCGGGATCCAGCGTGGCGGCAACTCCCCGGCGGGCAGGAAACCGACAAGTGGTTCGGCGTCCTCCGGCTCGTCGATCCACAGCTGGCAGGAGCCGGGGCCGAACGGGCCGTCCCGCAGCACCGTGGGCGGCACCAGGTCCCATCCGGTGGCTCGGGAGACCAGGTACGCCGAGACCTCCCGGCCGGCCAGGGTGCCGTCGGGGAAGTCCCAGAGGGGGCGCTCGCCACGGACCGGCTTGTAGACGCACCGGGCGGTCAACCCGTCCAGGGTCAGGATGCCGCGCAGCGTGGTGTTCGACGCGTCGACCAGCCGACCTTCCAGGTCGAGGACGCCGTCACGCAGCAGCCGCAGCGCGGCGTCGCCGTCCTGGCGAGGCTGGAGGCCGGACGAGGTCACCGGTGATAACCGTTGTGCCGCGGGCAGAGGTGCCCGGCGGGGTCCAACGGTTGGCCGCAGAGCGGGCACGGTGGCCGGCCCGCGTTGACCACTCGCCGGGCCCGCTCGATGAACTGGCGGGTCGCCTGGGGAGTGAGCCGGACCCGGAGCCGATCCAGGTCCTCGTCCGGCTCTTCGTCCTCGTCGTCGTCCTCGTCGTCGTCCTCGTCGCCGAGTTCGACCTCGGGCTCCACCTCGCCCGCCGCGATCGCCTCGATCACCACGGTCGCGGTGTCCACGTCGAAGGCCAGCCCGAGCGTCCCGACCCGGAACTCCTCGTCGACCGGAGTGTCCAGCGGCTCGTTGTCGCCGATCACCGGCGCCAGCTCGGGCAGGTCCACCCCGAAGCGACGCTGCGCCTCGGTGAGCAACTCCTCAAGCTTCTCGGCGAGCAGGGACACCTGGACCTTCTCCAGCGCGACGCTGACCAGCCTGCCGCCGCCGCGGGCCTGCAGGAAGAACGTGCGCTCCCCCGGCGGCCCGACAGTCCCGGCGACGAACCGCTCCGGCGGTTCGAAGGCGTGCACCTGGTGGGTCATACCCACGACCCTATCCGGCCCGCCCTGGCGTCGCGCACCCCACCGACGCGAATCGCCACAGCGACGGCGCGCCCGGTGTAGCAGGGGTTACACCCGGGCGTGGCGGCCTTCTCGGCCTGCGCGGACGCCCCGGCCGGGGGCGGTGTCGTGACGGGCCTCACCGCGACGCACCCGCTCCGCCGCCGACGGCCGCGTCCGAGTCGGCCACGCGGCTCGCGCGCCGTCGCCGCTTGGCCGGCGGCGGCACCAGCGCCGCCAGGTCGCCGCCGGTGTCGTTGAGTCGCACCAGAAACGGACGCAGCGGCGTGAACCGGATCGCCGTCACCGACGCCGGGTCGGCCACGATCCGCTGGAAGGCATCCAGGTGTACGCCGAGCGCGTCCGCCACGATGGCCTTGATCACATCGCCGTGGCTGCACGCCAACCAGACCGCCTCGGGCCCGTGCTCGGCGTTGACCCGCGCGTCCCAGGAACGCACCGCAGACACGGCACGGGCCGCCATCGCCGCCATCGCCTCGCCACCCGGGAAGACCGCCGCGCTGGGGTGCTGCTGGACCACCGGCCAGAGCGGCTCCTTGGCGAGTTTCTTCAGCGGCTGCCCCTCCCAACTGCCGTAGTCGCACTCGATCAGCCCGTCCTCGACGACCGGGGCGGCCTGCGGGAGCGCCAACTCCAGGGTCTGCCGGCAGCGGATGAGCGGGCTGGTCACCACGGCGGCCAACGGCACCGCCCGCAAGCGCTCGCCGACCGCGGTGGCCTGCGCGCGCCCGGTGTCGTCCAACTCGACCGGTTGCCGACCGGCGAGGCCGCCATCGGCGTTCGCCGTGGTACGGCCATGTCGCAGAAGCAGAAGGGTCGCCACGGGACCACCCTATGACCTGGCCTCCGGGGCGGGCCGTCGCGGGCGGCGACCTGACGACTGCGGCCCTCGTCTCCACCCGCGGGCGGAGACGAGGGCCGTCGGCAGATCGGTCAGGTGGCGTCGATCGTGCCGGTCAGCAGCAGGGCCAGGACCAGGGTGCCCAGCGCGACCCGGTACAGCACGAAGACGTACAGGGTGTGGTGGGCGACGTAGCGCAGCAGCCAGGCGATGGCCGCGTAGCCGATGCCGAACGCGATGACGGTGGCCACGATCGTCTGGGCCACGGTCGGCACTGACGTGCCCGGGGCGGACGGTTCGAAGACGTCCCCGAGGCTGAACACCCCGGACATCACCACCGCCGGGATGGCCAGCAGGAACGAGTACCGTGCCGCCGCCTCCCGGGTCAGGTTGAGCAGGAGGCCGGCGGTGAGCGTGCCGCCGGAGCGGGACACACCGGGGACCAGCGCCATCGCCTGGGCGAAGCCCATCACGATGCCGTCCTTCATCCGGAAGTTCTCCAGGGTGCGGGTCTGCCGCCCCCAGTACTCGGCGAACGCCAGCACGAACGCGAAAACGATCAGCGTGGTCGCCACCACCCACAGGTTGCGCCCGGCGGTCTTGATCTGGTCCTTGAACAGGAAACCGAACAGCCCGATCGGGATCGAGCCGACGATGACGTACCAGCCCATCCGGTAGTCGAGGCTGGAGCGGACCGACTTGTCCCGGATGCCCACCAGCCAGGTCCGGGTGATCCGCCAGATGTCCTTGGCGAAGTAGATCAGCACTGCCGCTTCGGTGCCGAGCTGGGTGACCGCGGTGAACGACGCGCCGGCGTCACGGTCGAAGAAGATCGCCGAGGTGATCCGCAGATGCCCCGACGAGCTGACCGGAAGGAACTCGGTCAGTCCCTGGACGATGCCCAGGACGATGGCCTCGACCCAGGTCACTCGCCGACTCCCGAGAGGTCGAGAGCCTCGGCGACGGTACGCAGAGTCTGCACACCACTGTCCCGGTCGGCCACGAAGAGGGTCACCGACAGCGTGGTGACCCCGGCTGCCGCGTACTCCCGCATCCGTTCGGCGATGCGCTCCTTCGGGCCGAGCAGCGAGGTGCGGTCGATGAACTCCATGGGCACTGCGGCGGCGGCGTCACGCTGCCGCTTGGCCAGGTACAGGTCCTGCACCTCGCGGGCGGCGTCGCCGTAGCCCATCCGGGTGGCGAGCTGGTTGTAGAAGTTCTGCTGCCGGCTGCCCATACCGCCCACGTAGAGCGCGGCGTACCAGCGGACGAGTTCGGCGCAGGAGGCCACGTCGTCGCCGATCACCACGGGCACCGACGGCACCACGTCGAACCCGGCCAGCTCCTTGCCGACCTTGGCCCGCCCAGCGCGCACCGAGGCGAGCTGCTCCTCGGCGAACTCCGGAGCGTAGAACACCGCCAGCCAGCCGTCGGCGATCTCACCGGCCAGCTCCAGGTTCTTCGGGCCGACGGCGGCCAGGTAGATCGGTATGTGCTCGCGCGGTGGGTGGAAGCCCAGTCGCAGCGCCTTGCCCGGGCCGTCCGGCAGCGGCAGCGTGTAGTGCTCGCCGTCGTACGCCACCTCCTTGCGGGCGATGGCCAGCTTGACGATGTCGACGAACTCGCGGGTCCGGGCAAGCGGCTTGGCGAAGCGCACACCGTGCCACCCCTCGGAGACCTGCGGGCCGGAGACGCCCAGGCCGAGGCGGAACCGGCCGCCGGAGAGCGCGTCGATGGTGGCGGCGGTCATGGCGGTGGCCGCCGGCGTACGGGCGGGGATCTGCATCACCGCTGCGCCGACGTCGATCCGTTCGGTCTGGCCGGCCATCCAGGCGAGCATGCTGGGCGAGTCGGAGCCGTACGCCTCCGCCGCCCACACCACCGAGTAGCCCAGCCGGTCCGCCTCCTGGGCCAGCGCCAGGTGGTCGGCCGGTGTGCTCCACGCCGTCTGGTATCCGAGACTGAGCCCGAGTCGCACTGGTCCTCCCCCATCCGTGGCACAGGTCGCCCCAGGTTACGCAATGCCGATAACGGACTCGATCACCGGCTCGACACCTTATGATCCCCCCTCCATCGGGGCAGCCCGGGGCGGCGGAACCGGCAGAACCGGCAGAGATACGGGAGCGAGGATATCGGTGGCGGCAGGTTCGAAATAAGGTTCACCCATGCAACAGCGACCGCTCGGCCGAAGCGGGCTGGCGGTTTCGCGGCTCGCGCTCGGCACCATGACCTGGGGCCGGGACACCGACGCCGACGATGCGGCCGCTCAGCTGAAGAGTTACCTCGACGCGGGCGGCAACCTGATCGACACCGCCGACGTGTACGGCGACGGCGACGCCGAGTCGGTGATCGGCTCGCTGCTGGGCTCCCTCGTCCCCCGCGAGGAGCTGCTGATCGCCACCAAGGCCGGGTTGCGCCCCGGCAGTGGCCGACGCCGGGACGGCTCCCGGGGGCACCTGCTGCGCACGTTGGACGCGTCGCTGCGCCGGCTCGGCACCGACCACGTCGACCTGTTCCAGGTGCACGGGTACGACCCGGACACCCCCCTCGAAGAGACCCTGGCCGCCCTGGATCACGCGGTGGCCAGCGGCAAGGTCCGCTACGTCGGGGTGTCGAACTTCTCCGGCTGGCAGACCGCGCGGGCCGCCGCCTGGCAGACCGCCTGGCCGGGGCGGGCGCCGGTGGTCGCGTCCCAGGTGGAGTATTCGCTGCTGGAGCGGGGCGTGGAGCGGGAGGTGCTGCCCGCGTGCGATGCGCTCGGCCTCGGCGTGCTGCCCTGGTCGCCGCTGGGCCGGGGCGTGCTCACGGGCAAGTACCGGCACGGCCGTCCGGCCGACTCCCGGGCCGCGTCGCCGCACTTCGAGCGGTTCGTCTCGACCTACCTGGAGCCGCGCTGCTCCAGCATCGTGGAGGCGGTGGCGACCGCGGCCGGTGGGCTGGGGGTGTCGCCGCTGGAGGTGGCGTTGGCCTGGATCCGGGACCGGCCGGGCGTGACCGCGCCGATCCTCGGCGCGCGCACTGTCGGGCAGTTGCTCGGCGCGCTCGCGGTGGAGCGGATCACCCTGCCCGAGGAGATCACCACCGCGCTGGACGACGTCTCCGCGGTGCCGGTCGGCTACCCCGAACGCGACGGCTGACCGGGCGGCCGCGCCAGGGCTGGCCCCGCGCGCCGGGTCAGCTCTCAGCGGTCGTCGCGCCACCTGCCTCGACCACATCATCAGGTGCCGCTCTCGATCTTGGCACTCTGGGGACGGAGACTTCGTGCGTCAGGCGCGTAGGCCGGCGATGACGATCTGAACGAGAATTGTGGAGCCGCGGTGACGCGCGGTCGCGACGCAGCCGGTCACGAGAGCGTTGATGTCGTCGGCCGTGACGTCCGGACGGATGGTTCCGCGTTGCTGCGCCTCGTGCAGGAGTTCGGCGAAGGCTGCGGTGAGGGCGGCGTCAGCGTCGGCGGGTATGTGGTAGCCGCCGCCGGCCAGAGCATCCGCGATGGCGCGATTGGTGAGGCCGGCGTCCACCATGACGGTGAAGAACTCGGCGAAGTCGATGCCAGAACGGGCCTTCTCGGTCAGGGCGTGGAGGCGGTCGAGCACCACGGCCTGGATGAGCGATTCCTTGGTCGGGAAGTGCCGATACACGGTGCCGGCGCCGACGCCTGCGCGGCGGGCGATCTCGTCGATCGGCACGCCCAGGCCCTCGGTGGCCAGGATCTCGTAGGCGGCATTCAACACGCTCTGGCGATTGCGGCGAGCATCGGCACGCATGGGGTTCTGGCCGGCACGCTGGTGCCGGTGAAAGTCGCCGGGCATCCC
>NZ_JBEYSL010000429.1:0-5886 GCF_040642735.1 Micromonospora sp. NPDC047753
CCCTCGGAGAATTGCAGGGAAGCCAACGCTTCGTACGACTCGCCATCGGGATGGCGGTGCTCGCCGCCGGCCCGAGTTCCGGCCCCGGTCAGCGGCGCCGGGCAGGCCACCCTCCCGGCACCACGCCGCGCTCATCACACCGTTCCGGGCGATCCGCCACCGCGGCCCCCGGTCCGGGTCCTCCCACTGGAACTGCCGAAGCCGTCCCGCCTGGCGCTGGCCCGCGGCCGCGGACGCGAAGGATGACCCCGATGATCATGAATGACCTCGCCGCACCAGGGTTGATCCTGGACAGGGGGTTGCAGGCGCTACTGGACACGGTCGCGCAGGACCCGAGCGGCCCACTCGCCGTCGGCGTCGCCGGCCCGGCCGGTCACGGAAAGACCGCGTTCCTCACCGAGCTGGAGCGCGTTCACCAGCGCGCCGGGATCACCGTCCGCACGGCCGCCCCGGAGCCGGATGAGCCGGTCGACCCCGACACGGTGGTGCTGGTCGACGACGCGCACCTGCTCGACGACGCACGGACCGAAGCGCTGCTGCGTCTGGTCGCGGGCCGGCGACACCGGCTGGTGGTCGCCCACCGACCGTGGCCCCGTTCAGCGGCGTTCAGTGAGCTGGTCGACGCTCTGCGACGCGACGGGCAGGCCGTGCTGCTCACACCGTTCACCAGGGAGCAGACCGCCGCCCATCTCGCCACCACGCCCGAGCTGGGCCGCCCGGCCGACCTGGTCGACTTCGTCCACACGCAGACCGCCGGCGTACCCCGGGACGTGGCACGGCTGGCCCGCGGCCTGGCCGGCGCGGAGACCAGGACCGGCACGGTGGACCCACCCCGCTCCGTCATCCTCGAATTCGGGCCGGACCTGGACGTCCAGCCCGCCGGGGTACGGCGACTGCTGCTCGCTGTCGCGGCCGGCGGGGCGCTGCCGGTGAGCATGCTCGGCGCGCTGCTGGGCCGGGACCCGGCCGGAGTGGACGAACTGATCGCCACGACCAGGGCGGCCGGGCTGCTCGGCGCGGACGGCAGGCTCGCACCGATCGTCCGGCGGGCCGTCGCGACACTCAGCCCCACCACCGAGCGGACAGCGGTCTGGCGGGGGCTCACCGAGTTGCAGCTCGCCCGGGGTGGCGCGGTGCTGCCGCTGGTCCGTTCCCTGCTCGCACTCGGCGCGCTCGGCGACTGCCCGGCCGCGACCCTGGCCGCTGCGGCGGACGAGGCGCTGGCCGACGAGCCGGCGTTCGCCGCCGAGCTGTTCGCGGCGGCCACGGCGGCCGGCCGGCCGCCCAACGCGCGGCAGGCGCTCGCCGCCGCGCTCGCCGGTGACCTCGACGACGCGCTTCGGCTGGCGGACCGACTCCTGGCCACGGCCGCTCCCCCGGATCGCTCCGAGGCGGCCGTGGTCGCCGCCACCGCCCTGGCCCACCGTGGTCACATCGGTCGCAGCGTCGAGCTGTTCCGGTGGTCGGGCACCGCCTCGGCGGCGGCGTTCGCCATCGTCGGCGGGTTGGCCATCGGTGACCCGGCCGCCAGCACCGAGTCACCGGCGGGCGACCCGGCGGGCGAACCCCCGACCCTGCACGCCAGCGCCGCCCGACTGATGGCCAACGGTGTACGGGAGAGCGTGACAGGCCCGCCGACCGCCGCGCTCTCCGCGCTCGTGCAGGCCGCCGCGCTGCTGGAGCCGGACGGCCGGGCGGCGCTGCTGCCGGACAGCCCGGCGGCACTCGCCGCGTTGACCGCGGTGCACTGCGGTGAGCTGGAAATCGCCGAGCGGGTGCTGCACCGCGCCCTGGGCGCCGGTGTCGGCGGCCCGCTGATGGCCCGCCGCCACCGGCTGTTGCAGGCCTGGATCCTGATGGTCCGTGGTGAGATCCACGCCGCCGGCGAGCGGCTCGCCACTGTGACGCTCGACGGGCGGCCACTGGAGTCGCGCGACCAGCTCTTCGCCGCCGCGATCCGGATGGGCATCGGCCGGCGCAACAGTGACCTCGGGGCGCTCAAGCGTGGTTGGGAGCAGGCGCTGGAGGCCGTGGTGCGGCACCCCGTCGACCTGTTCACCCTGCTGCCGTTGGGTGAGCTGGCCATCGCGGGCGCACGGCTGGGTGACCTGGCCCGGCTGGAGCCGTACCTGCACCAGGGGCGTGAGCTCCTCGATCGCCTCGACAATCCACCATTGTGGAGTGTTCCGCTGCACTGGAGCGGGCTGCACGCCGCCATCCTGACCGGCGAGCCGACGACCGCCGACGGACACGTCACGGCGTTGCTGGCCGCCGCTGGCCACAGCCGGTACGCGGCAGTGGTCGCCGCAGCCGCGGAGAGCTGGGTGGAGGTGCTCCGGGGTGTCGTCGACCCGATCCGGGTGGAGGCCGCCGCCCGGGGGCTGCACGACACCGGGTTGTGCTGGGACGGCGCCCGCCTCGCCGGGCAGGCCGCCATCCGCACCGCGGACCGACGGGCGATGACCACCCTGCTGGAATGCGCCCGAGCGTTGCAGGGGCGGCCCTCCGGCGGGCAGAGCGGGCAGACACCGACGACCGGTGCGAGCACGGCGCGGGTCGCCGGCCCCACCCAACACGGCCTGAGCGACCGCGAGTACGAGGTCGCCGAGCTGGTGCTCGCCGGATTGACCTACCGGGAGATCGGCGATCGGCTCTTCATCTCGGCCAAGACCGTCGAACACCACGTGGCGCGGATGCGTAACCGGCTCAACTGCGCCAACCGCACCGAACTGCTGGCGCTGCTGCGCACCCTCGTCGCCGACCGGGCCAGCGACACGGCCGGGCAACCATGGCCGCAGCGGGCGACCCGATGACCCGTGACGACGTCCGGCTGATCCGGACCAGGCTGGCCGTGCTGGCCGCCGTGCTGGTCACGCTCTGGTCGTACGCGGCCTACGTGTCCAGCCAGGACGCCGTCGACCTGCTGCGCGTCCGGGCACTGGCGGACACGCTGGGCCAGCCCATCGACCGCCTGATCCTGAGCCTCCAGACGGAACGCCGGATCACCGCCGAGACGATCGCCGGGGCGGGGCGGACGACGCCCGCGCTGGTCGGGGCCCGCGACGGCACCGACCGGGCCGCCGCCGAGATCCGCGAGTTCACCAAGGGCCGCGACCTTCGGCTGCTCAGCGCCGGCACCGTCCGCGAGCGGGCCGGCGAGCTGGTCCGCCGGCTCGACGGCCTGGGCACGACCCGGTCCCGGGTCGACACCGGGCGGCTCGACCAGGGCGCGGCAGTCGACGGGTACGACGAGGTCATCGACGTCGCCTTCGGGGTGTACGGCCCGGAGTGGGGCGCGTACGAGAGCGGGTTGGCCGCCGACACCCGCGCGGTGATCGCGCTGGCCCGCGCCCGGGAGTTGCTCGCCCGGGAGGACACAGCGGTCAGCGCGGGCCTGGCCGCCGCGCGGCTCGGGGCCGACGAGCAGCGCCGGCTGACTGCGCTGGTCAGCATCCAGCGGTACGCGCACACCGAGGCCGCAGCCGGGCTCCCGCCCGACGGCCGGGCCGCGCATCAGAACCTCGCGGCCGGCCCCGAGTTCGCGGCCCTGCTCGCCCTGGAGGACCGGCTGCTGCTCCAGGGCGGCGCCGCCAACGCCCTGGCCGGTCTCACCGTCCAGGACTGGCGGGCCGCGGCGGACGCCGCCCTCGGCGCGCTGCAGACAGTGGTGACGAACACCGCCCGCGGCAGCGTCGAGCGGGCCACCCCCGGTGCCGCCATGCTCATCGCGCGTACCGGGGCCGTCGTGGGGCTCGGCCTCATCGTCGTGCTCGTGCTCCTGCTGAGCTGGGCGGGGACCGTCCGACGCCTGACCGACGAACTGATCGGGAGCGACGCCGGCCTCCCGGCTCCGATGCCGGGCACGCCGGCCCCACCCCCGGCCCCGGCGACGCCGGAGGTTGACACCGAGCGGGAGCTGTTCCTGGGGTTGACCCGACGCAACCAGGTCCTGCTGCGCGACCAGCTCAGCCTGCTCGACGGGATGCAACGTCGGGAACGGTCCACCGAGGAGACCGGCGAGCTGTTCCAACTCGACCACCTCACCACCCGGGTCCGCCGCAACGTGGAGAAGCTGATCACCCTGGCCGGCGCGACACCCGCCCGCCGCTGGCGACGCCCGGTGCCACTGCTCGACGTGGCGCGCGGCGCGGTCGCCGAGGTGCCGGACTACCACCGGGTCCTGATCGCGCCCCACTGGCCGTGGTCGCTCGCGGGCCCGGCCGTCACGGACGTCATCCACCTGCTGGCGGAGCTGATCGAGAACGCGCTGGCCTTCTCCGGGGCGGAGACCACCGTCCGGGTCAGCGGCGAACAGCGACCGCAGGGATGTGCCGTGATCGTCGTCGACGACGGGCCGGGCCTGGACCCCGCCGCGCTGGCCGAGGCGAACCTCTTGCTCGGCAGTCCGCCGCCGGACGGCCCGCCCGCGGGCCGCGCTGGCTGGTACGCGGCCGCCATACTGGCCGACCGATGCGGTGCCCACGTCTCGCTGCGCCCCAGCCGGCGCGGCGGGACGGCCGCTGTCGTGCTCCTACCCTCCCGGCTGATCACGGTCACCGGCACCGGCGGTATCCCGGCCCACGCACCACCCGACAGCCCGAACCCACCGGCCCACACCGGCGCCGACCTGACCGACCCCGTCGGCAACGGCGCGCTGCCGACGCGGGTCCGCCACCCCGGGCCGAACGGCCCGGAACACGTCAGGACCAGCCTCGACACGGTTGAGTTGCCGGTCGCCAGAACAGCGAGGAGACAACAATGACGTCTGCAGTGGTCACCGAGGGCGGCCTGACCGACGCCCTGAACGACCTGGTCGACCGGGTGCACGGTGCGGAGTTCGCGGTGGTGCTCTCACCGGACGGGCTGCCGCTCGGTGGCTCGCGGCGGGTGGGGGCGAAGCTGGCCGAGCAGATCTCCGGCGTGGTCGCCGGACTGATCGCGTTGGGACTGGCCGCCACCCGGACCTGTGAGGCGGGTGAGCTGCGTCAGGTCGTGGTGCAGATGTCGCGAGCGTTCCTGTTCATCGCCACCATCCCGAACGGGACCATCCTCACCGTGCGGATCGCCGGTGACGACGTCGAGGTCGGTGACATGGCGTACGAGGTGGCACTCTTCGTGGGGCAGGCCGAGCAGCACCTGCCGATCACGCTGGGCCCGGCCTCCTCGGTGACGATCGGGGACACAGGTGCACTCCAGCGGCGCCACTGACGAGGCGTGGTACGACGACGACGCGGGCCCGGTCGCCCGGCCCTACACGATGACCGGGGGGCGTACCGCGCCCGCACGCGGCCAGTTCGACCTGATCTCGCTGGTCGTCGCCCGGCGAGGGGTCACGCCTCCCACACCGCTCTTCCCCGAACAGGCGCGGATCGTCGAGCTGTGCCACCATCCATTGTCGGTGGCCGAGGTGGGTGCCGAGTTGGATCTTCCGCTGGGGACGGTCCGGGTGCTGCTCGGTGACCTGCTCGCGGCCGGGCTGATCGAGACGCACGAACCGCCGATCCTGTCGGAGCTGCCGACCGAGGACCTGCTCGAGGCGATACTCGTCGGGCTTCGCGGGTTGTGACCGGGCAGCCGCCACCCGCGACCCGGACGGATCGCGGGCACGCACCCGGCGACGAACTGAAAGAGAGACTGGCAGTGCCGGCAACACCACCCCAACCACGCCGTACCGTGGCGATCATCCTGCTGGATCGGGTCGTGGCCCTCGTCACGGCCGCACGGCGGGTGCTCACCGGTCGGGAGGACGTCTCGCGGGCCACCTGGGTGGCTGTCGTCGCGGCGCTCGGGGTGCTGATCGCGACGGCCGTGTCCGTCGTCGGGCCGTGGTCGTCCTCGCCACCGTAGGAGAAGTCGCCGGACTCGTACCGTGGGCCGCCGTTCTTG
>NZ_JBEYSL010000430.1:0-5877 GCF_040642735.1 Micromonospora sp. NPDC047753
CCAGGCGCTCGCCGGCGAACGGCCGGTGACGCCAGCGCAGCGGGCCTACCTCACCGAGAAGTACAACCTGGATCAGACGGGCGTCGGCGGCTTCACCACGTCGACCACCTGCGGCAGGTCGATCACGACCAGTCGACCCTGGTGCACGAGCAGGTTGTACGGCGACAGGTCGCCATGCGCGTAGCCGGCCCGCGCCAGCACCCGCAGCGCCTCCACCAGTTGGGCCCACAGGTCACGCAGCTCGGTCGGGCCGGGTCGCAACTGGGCCAGTCGGGGTGCCGCCTCCCCCGACTCGGCGTCACCGACGAACTCCAGCATCAGCTCGGTGCCCCGCAACTGCACCGGGTACGGCACGGCGATGCGGTCGTGCCCGGCGCCGATCTCCCAGAGCCGGCTCAGCGCGGCGAACTCGGCTGCCGCCCAATGCCCGGCGATCATCTGCCGGCCGAACGCCGTCCGGCTGGCCATCGCCCGGTTCTCCCGGGACCGGCGCACCCGACGGCCCTCCAGGTAGCCGGCATCGCGGTGGAACAACCGGTGCTCGGGATCGCGGTAGCGTTTCACCGCGAGCAGACAGGACCGGTCGGTGTCCGGCACGGCCCGACGGACCAGGTGGACGTCCGCCTCCTTGCCGGTCTTCAACACACCCAGCTCGGTGTCCTTGGCGGCCAACTCGGTGACCAGCCAGGCGGGGTGCGGCTGTGGCCCGTGCACGGCGTCGTCCCAGGACGACCAGCGCTCGCCGGTGTCCGGGTCAGGTTCGCTGTCCGGGTCTGCGAGCGGCTCGGTGGGCCGCCCGCGCTTCAGAAACTGCTGTTCGTCGTCGTCGAAGCGGCTCTTGCCGCGGCTCCGGCGCTCAAGCGCCGGAAGGTCATGATCGCGCACTGTGGTGAGGTTCCCTTGGTCGAGGCTGAGATAGGCAGCTGGAAGCGACCTGCAAAGACGGCCATGACCCGCCTCCTCTCCTCGACCGGGCACACGCCCGGGATGCACCATGCGCGGACAATGCTCGTACGACCCAGTCGGCCGGTCAACCGAATTACCGGGCCGCCACCCGAACGACCGCTCGGACGTACGGCCGGCAGCGCGGGATAACCCTCAGCGGGCCAGGACGGTGGCGACCGCGGCGATCAACCCGTCCACGGTGCGGCTCGGCGCAAACCGGACGTCCGACCAGGTGCGCCCCCGGTGCAGCCAGACGCTGGGCAGCCCGACGGCGGCGGCCCCGCCGATGTCCGCCTCCGGGCTGTCGCCGATCACCCACGCCCCCCGCAGCGGCATCCGGACCCGCTGGGCGGCGAGCGCGAAGATTCTCGGGTTGGGCTTGCTGACGCCGGCTTCCTCGGAGATCACCCAGTCCGCGACGTACTGGTCCAGCCCGGTCCGGCGAATCTTGGCGTCCTCGACGCGTACGGTGCCGTTGCAGACCACCACCGGCACCCAGCCGGCGTCGTCGGCGATCCGCAGCGCGCAGGCGGTCAGCGGGTCGAGCCGGGTCTGCGCCACCACCCCGTCGTGCAGCTCCTCGACCAGGTCGATCGAGGGAATCCGCAGCTCGTAGCGGTCCCGGATGGCGTCGGCGAGGTCCCAGCGGTCGGTCAGACCGTCGGCGTCGATCGAGATCAGCCAGTCGATGTCGGTGTGGGGCGCGCCGATGCTGTCCAGGAAGCGCTCACCCCAGCGGCGGAACGGCCCGGCCCGATCCAGCAGGGTGTTGTCCAGGTCCAGCAGGAGCAGTGGCACTCGGGCACCCTACGGGACCGACGTGTCTGTTAACAGATGCGGCGGGTATCGAGCTGACGGCAGGCTCAGCCAGGCATCGACAGCCGGGCGCCGCCCTGGTCCGGCAACCGATCGAGAAGCATCGAGTGGGCCGTCCGGGTGGCCGCGAGCACTGCGGGATCCAGCGTCGCCACGAGCACCGCCGTGCCGTCGTCGGGGCCACGGGCCAGCACCCGCCCCTCGGGATCGTAGATGGCCGCACCGCCGTTGAACCGCCACGGATCGACGCCGCCGACCGCGTTGGCGAAGACCACGAACATCGTGTTGTCCAGGGCACGTGCGGCGTAGTAGAGATCCCGGCGGTGCTCGGAGCCGGCCAGGTATCCGCTGGGACACAGGTAGGCGTGCGCGCCGTCGAGGGCCGCGGCCCGGCCGTGCTCGGGGAAACAGCCGTCGTAGCAGATGCCGAGCCCGAGCCGCCAGTCGTCGACGAGCAGCGTGGCACCCCGGCCGCCGGGGCTGAACAGCTCCCGCTCGTCGCCCCACAACTGCTGCTTGTCGTACCCGACCCGCACCTCGCCGGTCCGGTCGACCACCAGCGCCGCGATGGTCCGCCGGCCGTCGGGGTGCCGGACGGCCGCGCCGACCACCGCGGTGACGCCGGCCTCACGCGCCGCGACGCGCAGCGGGTCGAGCCGGGGCTCCGCGACCATCCCGGCCGGGTCGGCCGCGACGTCCGTGCCGGCCGGGTCGGCGGCGAGAACCGGCGGGTGGTACGCGCAGAGGAACAGCTCCGGCAGGACGGCCACCCGCGCGCCCCGCTCACCGGCCTGGATGACCAGGTCGGCGGCGATGACCGTGTTGCCGGCGACGTCGCCCGGTGTGGGGGTGGCCTGGATGGTGGCCACCGTCAGCGGGGAGTTGGGCAGGGTGTGGGGCTGGGTCACCGGGCGATGGTAGTCGGCAACATCCCAAGCCGTACGTACGGTTTGCGTGCCCCGAGCTGACCTGCGACGATCGACGTGTGCCCAGAGTAAGCCAGGACCAGCTCGACGCTCGCCGGCAGGAGATCCTCGCCGCGGCCCGGGCGTGTTTCGCCCGGCTCGGCTACGAGGGGGCGACCGTACGCCGCCTCGAAGAGGCCACCGGCCTGTCCCGTGGCGCGATCTTCCACCATTTCCGCGACAAGGACTCGCTCTTCCTGGCCGTCGCCGAGGACGACGCCGCCGTCATGGTCGAGACGGTGGCCCGCAACGGTCTGGTGCAGGTGATGCGCGACCTTCTCGCTCGCGCCGTCTCGCCGGACACCACCGGCTGGCTGGGCAGCCAACTGGAGGTCTCCCGTCGGCTGCGCACCGACCCGGCGTTCGCCAAGCGCTGGGCGGAGCGGTCCGCCGCGATCGCCGAGGCGACCCGGGACCGGCTGGCCCGCCAACGCGACGCCGGGGTGCTGCGCGAGGACGTCCCGATCGACGTGCTGGCCCAGTTCCTGGAGCTGGCCTACGACGGCCTGGTGCTGCACCTGGCCATGGGCCGACCGGCCGGCGACCTGGGCCCGGTGCTCGACCTCGTCGAGGAGGCGGTCCGCCGGCACTGACCGCGCGCACACCGGTCTGTCGACCGTGGCGAGGCTGCTCCACAATGGGTCCGCCGATCCCTCCGGTGACAGGAGCAGTCGATGACCGTCCACGCCGCGTCCGGCGACACCTGGGGCATCTCCGGCCCGACCTTCCTCCGCTACTACATCGCCGCGGCCATCCTGGTGGTGGCGATCGTGGCGTACCAGCGGTTCCGTCTGGCGGTCGGGTCGAGCGGTGCCATGACCGCCGATCCCCTCGGACCACAGCAGGTCGCGTACCTCAACGGTGGCCCCCAACTCGCGGTGCACGCGGCGCTCGGCGGGCTGCGCGGCAGCGGCGCGGTCGGCGTACGACCGGACCGCCGACTGACCACCGTCGGTGCCGCACCGACCGGGCTCACCCCACTGGACCAGGCCATCCACTGGGCAGCCCACCAGCACTCGCGGGTCCGGGACCTGCCCCAGGACGAGCGTGTACGCGTCGCGCTGCACCAGATCCGCAACGGCCTGGAGGAGCGCGGGCTGCTGACCAACGACGCGCAACGCGCGCGGGCCCGCTTCTGGGCCACGCTCCTGATCGCCCTGCTGGGTCTCGGTGTGCTCCGGTTGGTCTCCGGCCTGTTCAGCGGCCGCCCGGTCGGCTACCTGCTGCTGACCCTGGTCGCTCTCCTGATCGTCACGCTGGTGCTGCGTCGGGTCCCGATGCTCACCCGGGCAGGTCGGGCCGCCCTGCGCTCCGTCCGCCGCCAGCACACCCACCTCGCCCCCGCCTCCGCGCCGGCCTACGCCACCTACGGAGCGGCCGGCGCGGCGATGGGCGTGGCCCTGTACGGCACCGCCTCGCTCTGGGCGCTCGACCCTGGCTTCGCCGAGCAGGCCGAGATCCAGCGCCAGGCCGCCGCCGGTAGCGGCTGGTCCGGAGGGTCCGACGGATCCTCGGGCGGTGGTGACAGCTCCGGCTCGGACGGCGGCAGCTCCTGCGGCGGCGGAGGCGGGTGCGGCGGCGGGGGGTGCGGCGGATGACCGGCCCGTCCGGCGTCGGCATCGGCTGGCGGCCGGAGATCGCCGGTTTCGTGGCCGAGCTGCCCGGCCTGCGCTTCGTGGAGGTGGTGGCCGAGGGGGTGCCCGCTTCCGGGCCGCTTCCGCCCGGCCTGACCCAGCTGCGGGACCGCGCGGTGACCGTCGTACCCCATGGGGTGCGGCTCTCTCTCGGCGGCGCCGAGCCGGTCGACCCGGCCCGGGTCGCGCACCTGGCCGCGGTGGCGCAACGCCTGGACGCCCCGCTGGTCAGCGAGCACATCGCGTTCGTCCGGGCCGGCGGTCTGGAGGCCGGCCACCTGCTGCCGCTGCCGCGCAGCCGGGAGGCCGTCGACGCGGTCTGCGCCAACGTCGCCCGGGCACAGGCCGAGCTTCCGGTGCCGATCGCGCTGGAACCGATCGCCGCGCTTGTCGACTGGCCCGACGACGAGCTGACCGAGGCGGACTTCCTCACCGAGATCCTCGACCGGACCGGAGCACTGCTGCTGCTGGACGTGGCAAACGTGCACGCCAACGCCCGCAACAGGGGTGCCGACCCGCTGGCGTTGCTGGACCGCCTGCCGCTGGAACGGGTCGCGTACGCCCACGTGGCCGGCGGCGCGGAACACGGCGGTTTCTACCACGACACCCACACCGACCCGGTGCCGACAGCGGTGCTGGAGCTTCTCGGCGCGCTCTGCGCCCGACGGCGACCGCCGGCCCTGCTGCTGGAGCGCGACGGCCACTATCCGCCGGCCGTCGAACTCCGCGCCGAACTGGACGCCCTGGCCGCCACCGCGGGCTTTCCGGCCGTGACATGACGGGCACCCCAGAGGGCGGCAGCGCGCCGACGCCCCGCGTCGGGCTGGCCGAACGGCAGGCCGAACTTGTCGCGGCGCTGGTCGCCGGGGGTGAGCCACCGGCGGGGTTCGCGCCGGGCCCGCTGGCCGCCACCCGCGCGGCCCTGCTGCGCAAACGGGCCGGCGAGGTGGCCCGGCACTGGCCACTGCTCGCCGCAGGCCTCGGTGCCCGCTGGTCGACCGCCTTCGCCGAGTGGGCCGCCCGGCGACCCACCTGTGGATCGCTGCGCGACGGTTGGGACCTGGCCCGGGCGCTGCGCGCCCAGCAGGCGCTCCCCCCGGCCGCCGCCGATGAGTTGGCCGTCCGGGAGGCACGCCTGCGCTACGACGGGCTTCGAGCGCCGCGCCCGCGCCGGGCGCCAGCGGTGGGCCGCGCCGGCGGCGCCGTCGCGCTGCAGATAGCCGGCCGGGTACGCCTGCTGCGCCCCGCCCCACGGCTGTCCACCCGTGCTGGCGACGGGTTACCGGATGCGGCAGGATCGGAGTTATGGATCTCGGACTGACCGACCGCGTGTACGTCCTCACCGGCGCCTCCCGCGGTCTGGGTTACGCGACCGCACAGAGCCTGGTCGCCGACGGCGCGCGGGTGGTGCTCTCGGCCCGCCGCGAGGATGCCCATCACCGCGGCGATGGCGTAGCCCTGCCGGTTCTGCCCGACCATCCGGCCGAAGACCCGGGGCAGGCTGAACGGAATCAGGA